>CAZGQH010000142.1:0-5034 GCA_964527575.1 uncultured Lachnospiraceae bacterium | reverse complement strand
AAAGGGATGCCCCACCGGTCGGCAAACGCGCGGCCGGTCTTTTCGCTTCGGGAATAGACCGCCTGACAGGCAGCCTCCCCCTGCAGTCCCACCGCCTCGCAAAACCAGTCGCTGATAAAGTTGGTTCCCACCACACCAAAACGAAGCTTCTCCATTGTGCCTCCCTGCCTGTTTTCTGATATTATCGGTATTCTACCATGTTTTTTCCCTTTTGTAAAGCCGTCTGATAAAATACATTCTTCCGACCGATCTTCTTTCACCGGCATGATAAAACAAGACAGCCGATCTTTTTTCCATCGGCTGTCCTGTTTTTTTCACCTGTTTCAATCGGCGTTTTTCGCGATATCCCCATCCGTACAGTGGACGATATATTTTCCGGCCTCCTCATCCCAGCTGTTACCCTTGCTGATGGCATCCCATTCGGCCTTTGTTCCTCCGAAGGTGATACTCTCAAGGCTTTCACAGCCATATAACGCAGCTTCGCAGATGCTTGTCACACTGGCCGGAATCACCATGCTTTTCAAACTGCTGCAGCGGAAGAACGCTCCTCTGTCGATACATACGACTCCGGCCGGAATCGCGATTCTTGTCAGTCTTTCGCGGTACTGGAACGCTGCAATACCGATCTGTTTGGTTGATTCCTGGATCTCACAGGATATCATGTCATAGTCCTTTGCTTCCACCAACACACGATAGGGATTGCTTTCGTTTCCTAAATATAAGCCATTATCATATTCGTTGAACACAAGACTGCTGCAGTCCCCAAACGCCCTGCCACCCAAGCTCGTAACACTGTCCGGAAGGATGATGCTTGCAAGGCTTTCACAGCCCTCGAAAGCTCTTTCGCCAATACCGATTAGACTGTCAGGGAGCAGGATATCCGTAAGACTCCTACAGTACAAAAAAGCAGATTCGCCGATGTCGGTAACACCGTTCGGAACTGTCACACCGGTAAGGCTGTCGCATTTTGAGAAGGTTTCTTTTTCAATGCATGTCACACCGGCCGGAATTGTGATATTTTCAAGACTGCTGCACTCAGAAAACGCATACTCGCCGATGCTTGTCACACTGTCCGGAAGCGCGATCGTCTCAAGACTTTCGCACCCATAGAATGCCCGCTCATCGATACTTGTCACACTGTCGGGAATATGGATACACGTCAGATTTCTGCAGCCGGCGATCGCCCAACGGCCGATACTTGTCACACCGTCCGGCAATGTCAGGCTTTCAAAATCGCAGCACTCAAATGTATGATTCCCAATGCTCGTCACGCCGGCCGGAATTGTGATACTTGCAAGACTGCTGCAGAACTGAAACGCCACATCACCGATATAGGTCACACTGTCCGGAATCGTGACGCTCGTAAGACTCCGGCAGCATTGAAAGGCATAATCGTCAATCCCGGTTACCGGTTTTCCGCGATATGTAGCCGGAATCACGACCTGCGTGACAGAATCATATTTTTTCTTCAGCGCCACATGGTAGGTATCATCCTCCTGTAAAGTGAACGAAAACATGCGAAGATCGCCTTCTTTGTCAGCGATACAGCCGTTGAAAAACAGCACCGCACAGATCAGCAGCATGCCTAACAGAAACATTCTGAAATAAAATTTTTTCATTGCACCCTCCATTTTGCCGCTTCACTTTTGCAATAGGCGAAGGCGGCAGGCATATCTGTTTAATTATTTATAGAGGCTTATCCGGGATGTCTTTGTTTTCAGACGACTGATATACAGAATCCGCTGTTGTTAATGATATTGTAAAAAAACCCCTTTATATTGCCATGTGTGCCTGAAATCCATTTCGGGAAATCGGCAATGAATCTCCGTTCTTATACCTTGGAAGGCAAATACTCCATACTGTGCACTTCATAATTACCCGTTTTCTCCTTTTGATCTAAACAATATCAATTATTTATAATTCATTGTATCATAGAACGAACACAAGGTCAATAATATTACATAAAAAATATCTAATTAAAACCCAAACCACTATTTCTTCCTTGCCCCTTCCGTATTTTTCTTGACAGAGTTTCATGCCATGAAAAAAGCTTCCCTCTGAAAAACCACCGTCGATCCTCTTTTTCTTTTTTCAAAAAACGAGGAAACCCGTCTTGATTTTTGGAAAAATAATGCTATAATGGAAAAAAGCCGACCAGGTCGGCATTCATCAACGCATTTTTTCAGTCACAAACCCGGCAACTGCTTTTTGTACAGAAAGGAATCACATGCCTTTATTCAGAAAAAAACAGGACGATTCCGTCCTGGTAGAGCGCTTCCGCGGGCTTCTCTCCTTAGGCAGCGAGCTTCTCTCCCCCCGTTCGGCAAGCAGCGACGTACTCCGCGAAACCCGAAAGAAATCCGAGGAATCGGTCATCGCCAGCTATATCAACCGCTACGACTTCGGCAGTTATTACATCGATTTCGTATACAGTCCTCTGCCCGGCGAACTTACCGCGGCGCCCTCTACCTTAGAGGCCCGCATTCATCTCGACAAAACCGAACCTCTTTTCTTCTTCCTGCCCTACGATATCCTGCCCTATATCAATCCCGGCGATTTCATCTGCCGCCACTTTCCCTATGTGGAGAGCGAAGAACGCATGGAGCGCTGTTACCGCGCCCTTGCTGACAGCCTTCTCCCCTATCTCTCCTCTTTTGCCGCGATTTCGTCCGATTCTGCCCTTACCGAGCGGGCATATAACGACCTGAAGAGTGAACTGAACCGCATCTTCGGCCTCGATCTTTTTGCGCCCAGCGGAAACGGCAGTGACTACGACGAGGCCATGGTGGCGCTCCGCTTTGCCCACGCGGTAAAGTGGAAGAGCGCCGTCTATTCCTCCGTCGATTACAACGATTTTCTCATCGGCAACCGCGCCCGGGTCATGCAGATACCTGCACGCTATAAAATCCTGCCCGACTATATGCGCCATGTGGCCTCGGCAACCGCAGCGAGCACGGCAGAAGCGACCTTGGACGGACAGGCTCCGGCAGAACCCGCGCCTCTCTATACCGGACCTGCAGAAGCCTCCTCGCTCTCGGCCATGCAGGAACAGATGAGAAAGAACAACTCCCTTCCCCTTCTGATCCTCTCCTGTATTCTCTGCCTGCCGCTTTTTACCCTTCTCTACGGCCTGCTCTACGGAACCATCGCCCATGTCGTATCCACCAAGGCGGTCTTTTTCACCGGCGCTACCCTGGGCGGCCTGACCGGCATTTTCTCCTATGTGATCCTCTCGGCGGTGGTCTCGTCCATCGGAGCCAGCCGGCTTCTGTTAAAGCTCATCGCCCCCAAGCGCTACCGCGCCTATAAGCCTTATCTCCGCCTGCTTCGTAAAGCACCCAACCGGCCTCTGATGGGAAGGCTGAAAAAAGGAGTCTACATCCTGTCTGTACTCTTGGTCACGCTCACCGCCTGCCGCGGTGTCTTCTTTCAGAGCGACGCCATTCTCGACCGCAGCGGCTTTTTCCCTTTCGGCGGAGAGAACTACGGCTATCGCGATATTCTTTCGGTCACCGAATACAGGCGCTCCTCGGGCAGCTTCTACTATGTCATGGAATTTGAAGGGGGCGGCAAGCTTAACCTCTCCTCGGTTATGGGACCCTACGACTGCGAACGGGTCGCAGACAAGCTGCGCCCGGTCTTAGAGGAACACGGCATCACCATCGACAGGGACGAAAACGAAAAGAAGGCCGGCTAACGCCGGCCCGTCTCCCTTTGGCTCTTTTTCCTCTTCCGGTATGCTCTCCGAGCTACCGGGCACATCGCCGCGATAATCGCCGGCAAAGGGACTTTTGGCTGCCAGGGCCGGAAGAGCCGCCGCCAAAAGCAGAGCCAGCAAGAGTGCAAAAATCTTTCCGCGATAATCTCTTTTCTCTTTCACCTGAAAAAATCCTCCCCCGACCATATCTATTCGGCAAAAGGGCGTGCTATGCCTTTCAGAACCGCGGCGGAAAACGCCCGCATACGCCCCACCAAAACGGAAACATCGCTTCACGAAAGGAACTCACCATGAAAACAGCCCTCTTCGGCAAAGCCGGCATGACCGATATTTTCGCCCATACCCTCTCCGCGAAAGACACCGCCGTCAAAATCATCGATTACGGAGCCCGCATCGCCTCCCTCACCTACAAAGGCGTGGAATGCGTCTGCGGCTACTCGGACATGACCGGTTATCTTCGCGACGGCGACTACCACGGCTCGATCGTGGGACGCTATGCCAACCGCATCGGCAAGGGGCGCTTTACCCTGAACGATAAGACCTATACCCTTGCCCTGAATGAAAAGAACCGCGCTCACCTCCACGGCGGAAAGGTCGGCTTTTCGGACCGCGTCTTCACCCTGACCGATTTCAGCGAGGATTCCCTCACCCTGTCCCTCTTTTCTCCCGACGGGGAGGAAGGCTATCCCGGCAATCTCACGGTCAGTGTGACCTATACCCTGAAGGACAATGCCCTCACCATCGACTATACCGCTAAGACTGACGCCGACACGGTAATCAACCTCACCAATCATGCCTACTTCAATATCGGCGGCGTGGGGGAGGAAAATGTCCGCGATCAGATTCTGGAACTGCATGCCGATGCCATCGCCGAGGTGGACGAAATTCTGATTCCCACCGGCAGGCTGCTTCCCACTGCAGGAGGTCCCTTCGATTTCACCTCCCCCAAAAAGATCGGTCGGGATATCGATGCCGACGATCCCCAGTTGAAGGTGGGAGGGGGGTACGACCACGGCTTCCGTCTCACCGGCCAAAGCCCCGCCGCCCGACTGACCAGCGAAAAGACCGGCATCACCATGGAGATCGAGACCACCGAGGGCGGCATTCAGATCTATACCGGCAACTTCATGACCGCCGACAATCCCTTCTTCGGAAAATATCCCCAGACGAAGAACGGCGCGGTAGCTCTCGAATGCAACAGGCTGCCCGATTCCCCCAACCGCCCCGAATTTCCCTCGCCGGTTCTTCGCGCAGGAAAGACCTATACCCAGAAGACCACCTACCGTTTTCTCGGCTGATCGAACCGTAAGCGGCAG
>CAZGQH010000141.1:0-5074 GCA_964527575.1 uncultured Lachnospiraceae bacterium | reverse complement strand
CTCTATCCCTTCGGCTACGGTCTTTCCTACCCCCGCTTCTCCCATACCGAGCCGGTGATCGTTCGGGAGGAGGAGAAGAGAGGGATCCTTTCGGTTTGGGTGAAAAACTGTGGAGAGCGCTTCGGTGAGGAGGTTCTGCCGCTCTTTGCTCTCTATGGCAAAGAGCGCTATAAAACGCCGAACTGCAAGTTCTGCGGCTTTGAACGGGCAGCGCTTGCTCCCGGCGGGGAGGCGACGGTTGAAATCGCAGTCGAGCGGGAGGCGCTCCTCCTCACCGATCGGGACGGGACCCGCTATGCTCCCGAAAGTCCGGTGACTTTTCGGGTGGGGGACGTGAGTCTTGGGTCAGAAGAGAGCGTCTGAAAAACAAACTACACTTGACAGGAAAGCTTTTTGGGGTTATTCTTATAAAAGATATACCGGACATTCGATATGGCAGTTTTTAATAAACTTTTGAAATAGGGGATTTTCTATGGATGCGGTAAAAAATATGGTGGAGGTGTCCCGGCTGTCGAAGCGCTTTGGCGATTTGCAGGCGGTTGACGATTTGAGCTTCCGGGTCAAACAGGGTGAGCTTTTTGCCTTTTTAGGTGTGAACGGCGCGGGAAAAAGCACCACGATTTCGATTCTCTGCGGACAACTGAAAAAGGATGGGGGCGAACTCCGGATCAACGGGAAAAATCCCGAGGAGGATGACAGTCCGATCCGCCGACAGACCGGCGTGGTTTTCCAGAACTCCCGGCTGGACAGCGCGCTGTCGGTGAAGGACAATCTTGTCAGCCGTGCCGGGCTGTACGGTATCACCGGGGAGGCTTTTCGTCAGCGCCTCATTGAACTTGACCGGCAGCTTCATTTAGAGGAGCTTCTGAACCGTCCGGTGGGAAAGCTTTCGGGCGGTCAGCGGCGGCGGGTGGATTTTGCCCGGGCGCTGATTCACAGACCCACCCTACTGATTT
This sequence comes from uncultured Lachnospiraceae bacterium, assembly GCA_964527575.1. Classification (GTDB taxonomy): domain Bacteria; phylum Bacillota; class Clostridia; order Oscillospirales; family CAG-272; genus RGIG1993. The sequence continues at coordinate 4,118 of CAZGQH010000141.1, read as the reverse complement.
TGGACGAGCCTACCACCGGTCTCGATCCCCAGACCCGGCGGCTTCTGTGGGAGGTAATTGGGGAGCTTCGTCAAAACGAGGGACTGACGGTCTTTCTGACCACGCACTACATGGAGGAAGCGGCCGACGCCGACTATGTGGTGATTATTGACGGCGGGAAAATCTCCGCCGAGGGCACGCCGCTGGCTCTGAAAAATCAGTATACCGGAGACTATGTTACACTATACGGCGTAACAAGAGAGCAGGCGGAATCGTTGGGTTATCCGGTTGAAGCGCTGCGGGAGGCCTATCGGATCTGTCTTCCCGACACCCAGACGGCAACGAATCTGATTCTCGAACATCCCGCGCTCTTTGTCGATTACGAAATCGTCAAGGGTAAAATGGAAGATGTTTTTCTTGCGGTGACCGGAAAGCGAGTGGGTGAGGATGAGGACAAAAAGGGGAGGGAAAAGAAGAGATGAAGCAGCTTTGTATTCTCGTCAAACGAAACAGCAAGCTCTTTTTCAAGGATAAGGGGCTCTTCTTTACCTCGCTGATTACCCCGATGATCCTGCTTTTGCTCTATGTGACTTTTCTCGGAAATGTCTACCGGGAGAGCTTTCAGTCATCTCTGCCGGGAGGAGCGGACCTTCCGGAAAAGCTTATGAACGGTCTTGTGGGCGGACAGTTGGTTTCTTCGCTTCTGGCGGTCTCCTGTGTGACGGTGGCTTTTTGCTCGAACATGCTGATGGTGCAGGACAAGGTGACGGGGGCGCGCCTTGATCTGACGCTGTCGCCGGTGGGCGGTCCGATTCTGGCCGGAAGCTATTTTATTGCCTCCTTTTTCTCGACCATGATCGTCTGTCTCACCGCAGCGGCGCTTTCCTTCGGCTATCTTGCACTGACAGGCTTCTATCTCTCGGCAGTCGATGTTCTCTGTATTCTTTTTGATGTTCTGCTTTTGGTGCTTTTCGGTACGGCGCTTTCCAGTATTCTTCACCGTTTTTTGTCGACACAGGGACAGATTTCGGCAGTGGGCACGATTGTCAGCGCCTGCTACGGCTTTCTTTGCGGCGCCTATATGCCGATTGCTTCCTTTTCCCCTGTTCTTCAGAAGATTCTCTCTTTTCTTCCCGGTACCTACGGAACCTCCTTGCTCCGCAACCACTGCCTGCGGGGTGTGCTTTCCGAAATGGCCTCTCAGGGGATTCCGGAGGAGGCACTCGCCTCGGTAAAAAATGCGGTGGACTGCAATCTCCACTTCTTTGATCACACGGTGACGCTGCCTGTTATGTACGCTGTTCTTGTGGGGACGGTTCTCCTTCTTATGGGGGTCTATATCCTGCTCAGCCTTTCTTCCGACCGGAAAATTCGTAGGAGAAGATAAGCGATTCAATCATCCTTCACTTCGATTTTTCTTTGCCGTCACCTGTTTTTTCCTGAAAGGCCGTTGACGATGGCTCTTTTTCGTGGTAAAATGAGGGAGAAGCGGGCAGATGTTTTTTGTCCGACAGTTTTATCGAAAAAAATATAGTTACGGAGGTTTCTTTCCATGGCAAACAGATTTGTATTGAACGAGACAAGCTATCACGGAAAGGGTGCGATCGCGGAGATCGCCGCGGAGATCAAGGCGCGGGCTTTTACGAAGGCTTTTGTCTGCTCGGATCCCGATCTGATCAAGTTCGGTGTCACGGCTAAGGTCACCGCTGTTTTAGACGGTGCTTCGATTCCCTATACCCTCTACAGCGACATCAAGGCCAATCCCACCATTGAAAATGTGCAGAACGGCGTGACTGCCTTCAAGGCCAGCGGTGCGGACTGCATCGTCGCCATCGGCGGCGGCTCCTCCATCGACACCGCCAAGGCCATCGGCATTATCGTTACCAATCCGGAGTTTGCCGATGTGCGCTCCTTAGAGGGCGTGGCTCCCACCAAGAACAAGTGCGTGCCGATTATTGCCGTGCCCACTACCGCGGGAACGGCGGCCGAGGTAACCATCAACTATGTCATTACCGACGCCGAGAAGAACCGGAAGATGGTCTGCGTGGATGTCCACGACATCCCGGTAGTCGCCGTGGTGGATCCTGATATGATGAGCACCATGCCCAAAGGGCTGACGGCCGCTACGGGTATGGACGCGCTTACCCATGCCATCGAGGGCTATATTACCAAGGGTGCCTGGGCGATGAGCGATATGTTCCACCTGAAGGCCATTGAGATCATTTCCTCCTCCCTGCGGGGCGCCGTAGCCGGCACGCCCGAGGGCCGCGAGGGCATGGCGCTGGGTCAGTATGTGGCCGGTATGGGCTTTTCGAACGTGGGTCTCGGCATCGTCCATTCGATGGCACATCCGCTTGGTGCTGTCTATGACACCCCTCACGGCGTAGCCAACGCCATCATTCTGCCCACCGTTATGGCCTATAACGCTCCCGCCACCGGCGAAAAATACCGCGACATCGCCAAAGCTATGGGCGTTTCGGGCGTGGATGCCATGACGCTGGAGGAGGCCAGAGAAGCCGCTGTGGAAGCGGTGAAGAAGCTTTCGGCGGATGTGGGTATTCCTTCCGATCTGAAGGATATTGTCAAGCCGGAGGATGTGGACTTCCTCGCCCAGTCGGCTTACGACGATGCCTGCCGCCCCGGCAACCCCCGGGACACCTCCTTTGAAGAGATCAAGGAGCTCTATCTCTCGTTGCTCTGAGAATTCAAAAAATAAATACAGGGTCTCTTTTTGACGAGACTCCGTAACGAAAGTTTCAATCCGCCGCCGAAGAAGACTGCCAATGTCTTCTTCGGCGGTTTGGGTTATAGACGAATTCAAAAACTTATTATAAAATTTTTTTAAAAACACCCAACCTTTTCATTCGGATTTGTGTCTAAAAGACAAGCGCTTACAAATGGGAATTCCCAAACTTCGCGAAAGGAGAGTGCATATGTACGATCAACACGAAACGGACGAAACACTGGTCATGCTTACGCTTGCGGGCGAGCAAGCTGCGTATGAGGTCTTAGTGACACGCTGGCAGAAGATGGCGGTATCTTCTGCCATGTCGGTTACAAAAAATCATTTCATGGCGGAAGACGCCGCGCAGGATGCCTTTGTTACGGCCTGGATGAAGCTGGATACGCTGCAGGAACCGAAAAAGTACGCCTCTTGGGTATGTCGTATTGCCAGGAACTGTGCGTTGAATATGATCAAGAGATACCGCAGCTTCCTCCCTCTTGATGCGGTTGACAACCTGGATATTACGGAGGATCGGTCACAAGATACCGCCGCGTTATATGCATTGTCCGAAGAGAGAAGTGAAGTGAACAAAAGCATGGAAATGCTGCCCGAGAGAGTACGGCAGATCATACAGCTGCATTATTTTGAGGATCTTTCTATCGCGGAGATCGCAGACCGGATGCGCATCTCCGAGGGAACGGTCAAGTGGCAGCTTCACGACGGCAGAAAACGAATCCGAAAGGAGCTTTGCGCTATGAATGAAAAGTACAGTGATACGCTTGTGCAGCGTGTTATGAAAAAGGTGGAAGAGCTGAAATTATGGCAGGTCAAAAACGACAAAAGCGGATTTGAAAAGGTATACAAGGAAGTGCTTTGCGAGGTGGAGGAGCTTCCCGAATGTACCGAAAAGCAACACGCGCTTGCCGATGTGCTGATGCGAGGCTGGTGGTGGCTTCCCGGCAAAAAGAACGATGCTTTGTTTGCCCGTATTGCAAATGCCGCTATGGAGGGCAAAAATGAAGAAGTAATGAACTTTATCGTTACCCGCGAGGATTCTAAGGTATATGGCGGTGCGCGTATTGATTTTATTCGCGATAAACAAATTCCACGTCTTGAAAAGGCAGGATTTGTGAAGGTTCTCGGCCGCGAGTGGTTTTGGCTTGGTTATAATCTGTTCCGCGAGGGTAAGGCAGAGGAGGGGCATGCCGCATACAACAGGGTTGAAGAAATTCTTGCTAAGGGAGATGCTTACCGCGCACTTGTACCTTATGCTCGGAAGATGGAAGAAGAATTGTCCACGCGATATAAGGAAGCAGTAAAGGAACGCTATCGGATTGGCGGTACTGCGGAAGAATATCGTATAATAGATGGGAAAGCTCGTTATTGGACAGAGGAAGGCTTTGGAGAAGGGTAT
>CAZGQH010000140.1:0-5087 GCA_964527575.1 uncultured Lachnospiraceae bacterium | reverse complement strand
CCGCAGACCTCGTGTACCTTTCCCGCCTCCAGGGGGGAGCAGACCACGCCGTCAAGCCCTGCCCGCTTGGCGCAGGAAGCGTAGTGCATCACCACTTCGGCCATAGGCTTCTCGATCAGAAGATCCTGCCGCATGCTCTCTTCGTCGGTGGAGGTGAGCTGGGTGACGGCGATCAGAATCGGACGGGAACCGTCCTCCCGGGTAAGGCCCTCGAGAGCAGCCTCCATCATACGGCCGGTACCGGCGGCATGGAGATTGCACATATCCACATCCAGCCGCGAGAGTACTGCCATCGACTTCTTCACCGTGTTCGGAATGTCGTGCAGCTTCAGATCGAGAAAGATCTTATGACCGCGCTTCTTGATCTCCCGGACGATCGAAGGCCCCTCGGCATAATAGAGCTCCATGCCGATCTTGACAAAGGGCTTTCTGCCGGTAAAGCGGTCGAGAAAAGCAAAGGTCTTTTCAGCACTGTCAAAATCACAGGCCACAATTACATCTCTTCCCATGTTTTCATTCCTCCTATGCAATCCTGTAACGACGAAACGCCGTATTTTTCCATAACCCGCGGCAGATCGCGGATGATATCCCGACAGGCAAAGGGATTGATCAGATTGGCCGCCCCCACCTCCACGGCGGTGGCGCCTGCCAGCATCATTTCGAGGACATCCTCGGCGGAGCTGACGCCCCCCATGCCCACCACGGGAATCTTCACCGCCCTTGCCACCTGATAGACCATACGCAGGGCCACCGGAAAGATGGCGCTGCCCGAAAAGCCGCCCATGGTATTGGCGATCACCGGCCGCTTGGTGCGAAGATCAATCCGCATACCGAGCAGGGTGTTGATCAGACTGATGCCGTCCGCGCCGGCCTCCTCACAGGCCTTGGCAATCGAGACGATATCGGTCACATTGGGAGAAAGCTTGATCAGAACAGGCTTCTTTGTGACGCCGCGTACTGCACGGGTCACCGAAGCCGCCGCTTCGGGAGAGGTTCCGAAGCTCATGCCGCCCCCGTGTACATTGGGACAGCTGACATTGACCTCAAACCAGCCGATCTCCTCGCAGGCGTCGAGCCGCTCGCAGGTATAAGCGTACTCCTCTAAGGAGAAGCCGCTGACATTGGCCATCACTTTTTTCGAAAAGCATTTTCGCAGCTTGGGAAGCTCCTCGGTGATCACCTTCTCTACCCCGGGGTTCTGTAAGCCCACCGCGTTGATCATGCCCGCCGGGCATTCCGCAATGCGGGGCGTGGGGTTACCGAAGCGGGGCTCCTTGGTAGTCCCTTTGAAGGAGAAGGTGCCCAAAAGGTTGATGTCATAAAGCTCGGCAAATTCATAGCCGTAGCCAAAGGTGCCGCTGGCGGGAATCACCGGGTTATCCAGAGTGATCCCGCAGAGATTTACCTTCATTTCTGCCACAGGATCTCCTCCTTTCTGAGTACCGGCCCATCCTTGCAGATCCGTTTATAGCCGGTCACCGTCTTGCAGGAGCACCCCATACAGGCGCCGAAGCCGCAGCCCATCCGTTCCTCGAAGCTGAACTGCCCCTCGGTATCGGTGGCGCGATAGACCGCCTTCAGCATGGGCTCCGGTCCGCAGGTGTAAAAATAGCGGTAGGAAAGACCGGCCATGGCGTCGGTGACAAAACCCTTCGTTCCGTAAGAGCCGTCGGCAGTGGTCACAAGAACCTCCGCACCCAGACGGCAAAATTCCTCTTCGTAGAAGACCTCGCTCCTTGTATTGAAGCCGAGGATGGCGGTAACCGCCTTGCCTTCTTCCAAAAGGCGTTTGGCCAGTAAGTAAAGGGGAGGAACACCCACACCGCCGCCGAGGAGAAGCACCTTCTCCCCCGCCGGGGCAAGGTCGTAGCCGTTGCCAAGCCCGGTCAGAAGATCCAGCTTGTCACCCACCGCCAGCGTCGCCATCTTTTCGGTGCCGCGTCCGACTACCTTGTACAAAATAGTAACCGTACTGTCGGCCTCCGAGAGATCGCAGACCGAGATCGGACGGCGGAGGTAAAAGCCGTCAAGCCGGATGTTGACAAACTGCCCCGGCGAGGTGATCGCCCCGATATCCCCGGCGAGAACCATCCGGTAGACCGAATCGGTCAGCGGACTGTTCTCCCGGATCGTAAAAATTCCCTGTTTCATGAGTTTCCTCCGTCAGGCATCGATGGTAGAGATGCGCAGGGTAGTCTCATCCAATACATCGAGCAACACCTTAACGGTGTCCAGCGAAGTAAACATGGTCACATTGTTCTCGGTAGCGTACTTGCGGATCTTATAGCCGTCGCTCATCTGGTCGGTAGCGCCCACATTGCTGGTATTGATGACATAGGCAATGTGACCCTGCCGGATTGATTCGAAGATTTCCTCGCTGCCCTCGCTGATCTTGCCGAGAACATGGGTACGGATGCCGTTTTCCTTCAGGAAGCGGGCGGTACCGGCGGTCGCCTCGATGTTAAAGCCGAGATCGTAGAAACGGCGGATCAAGGGAAGCGCCTCCTCCTTGTCCTTGTCGGCAATGGTGGCAAAGACCGTACCGTAATTCTGAAGGTGCATGCCCGAAGCCTGAAGGGCTTTGTAGAGCGCCCGGTTCAGCTTGTCGTCGTAGCCGATGGCCTCGCCGGTGGACTTCATCTCGGGAGAGAGGTAGGCATCCAGCCCGCGGATCTTGTTGAAGGAGAAGACCGGCACCTTGACATACCAGCGCTTGCGCTCCTCGGGATAGATATCAAAGATACCCTGCTCCTTTAAGCTCTTGCCCATGATGACCTCGGTGGCAATGTCGGCCAGCGAGTAACCGGTGGCCTTCGACAGGAAGGGCACCGTACGGGAGGAGCGAGGATTGACTTCGATAATATAGACCTGATCCTTATCGTCCACAATGAACTGAATGTTGTAAAGACCCACAATGCCGATGCCGAGACCCAGCTTCTTGGCATAGGTAAGAATAGTTCCCTTCACCTTGTCCGAGATCGAGAAGGCAGGATAGACGCTGATCGAGTCGCCCGAGTGAATACCGGTGCGCTCCACCAGCTCCATAATGCCGGGAACGAAGACGTCCCGTCCGTCGCAGATGGCGTCGACCTCCACCTCTTTGCCGCTGATATACTTGTCCACGAGAACCGGCTTGTCCTCATCGATCTCCACGGCGGTCTTCAGATAGTGACGGAGCTGTTCCTCATTGGCCACGATCTGCATGGCGCGGCCGCCCAGCACGAAGGAAGGGCGCACCAGCACGGGATAGCCGATCTGAGCGGCAGCCTTCACGCCGTCCTCGATCTTGGTCACCGCCTGCCCCTGAGGCTGCGGGATCTTCAGCTCTTCAAGAACCTTTTCAAAGAGATCCCGGTTCTCTGCCCGATCGATGGCATCGCAGTCGGTGCCGACGATCTTCACGCCCCGCCGCATGAGCGGGTCGGCCAGATTGATGGCGGTCTGTCCGCCTAAGGAAGCGATCACGCCCTCGGGATTTTCAAAATCCATAATGTTCATCACATCTTCGGGGGTGAGGGGCTCAAAGTAGAGCTTGTCGCTGGTGGTATAGTCGGTGGAAACCGTCTCCGGGTTGTTGTTGATGATAATGGCCTCATAGCCGGAATTCTTGATGGTCGTCACTGCGTGGACAGTGGAGTAGTCGAACTCCACGCCCTGCCCGATGCGGATGGGGCCTGCGCCCAGCACCACAAGCTTCTTCTTGCCGGTCAGGATCGAATCGTTTTTCCCGGTATAGGAGGAGTAGAGATAGGGGATATAGGTGCCGGTATGGAGGGTATCCACCATCCGGAAGACCGGACGGATGCCCGCCTCCTTCCGGGTGCGACATACCGAAAGCTCATCGGTATCCCAGAGCTTGGCGATATACTTGTCCGAGAAGCCCATCTTCTTGGCCTCGTGAAGGATCGTCACATCGCCTTTTGCCGCCGCCAGTTTTCCCTCCATCTCCACGATCCGACGGATCGATTTGAGGAAATAGGGAGTTATCTTGGTAACCTCGTAGAGAGTATCATCCGAGCAGCCCAGACGCATCAGCTGAGCGATGGCAAAGATATTGTCCGAACGGAACTCGGTGAGATAGGAGAGAAGCTCCTCTTCGCTCATACCGTCAAACTTGGCCAGATGAAAATGCGTGACGCCGGTTTCCAGCGACCGGACCGACTTCAGCATACACTCCTCCAAGTTGGAGCCGATGCCCATGACCTCACCGGTGGCCTTCATCTGGGTGCCCAAAAGGTTCGATGCGGAGGTAAACTTATCAAAGGGGAAACGGGGGAACTTGGCCACCACATAATCGAGCATCGGCTCGATGGCGGCCGTACCGCCCGCCACCTGAATCTCCTCCAGCGCCATGCCCACGGCGATCTTGGCAGTGACCCGGGCGATGGGATAGCCGCTGGCCTTGGAGGCAAGAGCGGAGGAACGCGAAACACGGGGGTTTACTTCAATAAGATAATATTCGCTGGAATGGGGATTCAGAGCAAACTGCACGTTGCAGCCGCCCTCGATCTTGAGTTCCCGAATAATTTTGATGGCGCTGTCGTTGAGCATCTTCAGATCGGCGTCGTTCAGCGACATGATGGGGGCCACCACGATCGAGTCGCCGGTATGTACGCCCACGGGATCCACATTCTCCATGCCGCAGATGGTGATGGCGTGATCCTTCGAGTCCCGCATGACTTCGAACTCGATCTCCTTATAGCCCTTCACGCTCTTCTCGACCAGAACCTGATGGACGGGAGAAAGGCGGAAGCCGTTGATGCCGATTTCAATGAGCTCTTCCTCGTTGTTGGCAAAGCCTCCGCCGGTGCCGCCCAGCGTAAAAGCGGGACGAAGCACTACGGGGTAGCCGATCCGGGCTGCGGCCGCCTTGGCCTCTTCCAGGCTGTAGGTGATCTCCGAGGGGATGGTGGGTTCTCCGATCGACTGGCAGAGCTCTTTGAAGAGTTCTCTGTCCTCGGCGCGCTCGATACTCTCGCTGGAGGTACCGAGAAGCTCGGTGTGGCATTCCTTCAGAATTCCCTTCTTTTCGAGCTGCATGGCAAGGTTCAGACCGGTCTGACCGCCGATGCCGGGCAGAATGGCGT
>CAZGQH010000139.1:0-5105 GCA_964527575.1 uncultured Lachnospiraceae bacterium | reverse complement strand
ATATTCCCGAGAGTAGACATAGCGGTAGTAGTAATCGATATAAGTGATGCTGTCGTCCTTCTGGAGACATTTCCGGTCGATCTCGACCAGTCGGAAATAGATCGGGGCAGCCGCATTGTTCATATTCTGATAATATTTTGTGATCAGAGCGTTGTAGGTCTGTGCATCGATCTTTCCCTCGCTGTACATGGCCACCACCTGATTGACGGTCAGATTCTTGCCGTTATAATTGACGGTCGTGTCGGTGGTGATGGCAACATATTCGTTTTCCAAGCGGGTACGCTCTTCCTGCAGAACGATATATTCCTCGTCATAGACTTTTTTCTGAAACTCGAGGTAAGCGTAGTCCTTCTCGGTCCAATCGGGGAAAAAATCTTTGTCATATCCGCCGTCCACAATGGCAATATTGACATCCCGCAGGAGGACAGCGAGAGAAGAGAACTTCTCGCTGCAATAGGTGAGCTCATCGGAGGCTTCGGTATCGGAGGTATCGTTGTAATAGCGGATCTGAAGTAGGTTATACTGCGTATAGGCATCGTTATAGAGAGAGTAGGCATTCGACAGCTTGATTCGTATCCGGAAGGCGCTCTTGCCGTCTTGGATCATTTCCTTAACTTCTTTGAAGGTCTTTTCAATTTTATCAAAGTCAGGGCGCTCGTATTTCAAATCATTGAAATCGGAAAAGCTGTCTGAGGGCAAAAAGACGGGAAGAAGCAGGTTGACAAGTCCGCAGGAGGAGAGCATAGTCACCGCAAGAAGCAGGGAAATGACGGATATGGTCACTCGAAGCAGGCGGGTTTTCTTTTTCATAGCGATGTCAATCCTTTCTGAATTTTTTCTTATCATTGACTTATTTTTCGATCGCTTTTCTCTGTATTTTCACAGAGGAACTGTAAAATATTATATCATAGTTCAAAAAAGTTGTCAATTGTCCCAAAGGAAAAATATGAAGTTTGAATCGATTTTTATAACGATTTGTTTTTTCCAAAAGACAAAAAAATCTGTTCGAAAATAACAAGACATCTTGACATCTTCTTTGATCCATGGTACAATATAACCAAAGATCAGAGCGAGTGTTTTTGATCTTTTCAGAACGAAAGGTGGTAAGCTGAATGAAGGTAACAGTCACTGGACGCAAGACAGAAGTTCCGAAGGGATTCCGCGAGACGGTTGAGCGCAAGATGCTCAAGTATGAAAAGTTCTTCAAGGATGATGCCGAGGCTGTTGTTGTGATCTCCCAGAAAGGAAATCATGACAATCTGGAGCTCACCATTACCAGCGTGGGGATCTTTTTCCGCAGCGAGCAGTCAGACGAGACCTACCAGAACGCTCTCGATAAGGCCCTGAGTGCCATTGAGCGGCAGATTCGAAAGAACAAAACCCGGCTGGCCAGACGGCTGCGGGAGGGTGTATTTACCCAAAACACCGAGTGGCTGCCGACAGACAGCTTTGAGGAAGAACCGGAATTTCCGGTTCGGGTCAAGTCTTTCAAATTCAAGCCCATGTCCTGTGAGGAGGCAATCCTTCAGATGAATCTTCTGGAGCACAGCTTCTATGTTTTTGTCAACGATGAGACAGGAGATGTGAATGTGGTTTACTGCAAGAAAGACGGAACCTACGGCTGTATTATACCCGAAGAACACCTTTTCTCTATAAGGAGAAGAAAACCATATCTGAAAAATTCCGTATTCATTGGTTTTCCTAAAATTCAGGTGCAAACCAGATTGAATGAGATTTGAAAAAAGACCGTTTGGCTTTGTGAAAAGCCGGACGGTCTTTTTTGCATTTATCATTTATTATGATAACTTTCCAGTATAAAAAACACTTTGACTGCGACGTAATTCCGGCAATAACTCATTTTTATGAGAGAGCGAAATTATGGTTGATTGGGGAGCGGGAGCGGAAGTGTTTATGACGGCATATTTTCTTTGGTGGACGAGTATATATTGGCTGTGAGAAAAACTTGTCTGCGGGAGGAATGTCGCGTGAGTGTACTGACTAAAATTGTCCGGCGTCTGCCGCCGGAGATCGCGGAACGGCTCTCGGATCTGGGAGATGACGTGACCGAGCTTCGGATTCGGCGGGGCAGAAGGCTGTCCCTGACAAGATTTAACGGGCGGGGGGGCACCGGCAGTGTTTTTATCAATCAGGAGATAGATTTTATCGTAAACGACAGTCTGATGGACAAGACACTGGACGGGCTTTGCTCCCATTCGCTCTATTCCCACATGGAGACGATGAACGAGGGTTATCTTGCACTGCCGGATGGCTATCGGGTGGGGGTGGCCGGTCGGGCTGTGGAGGAGGAGGGAAAGATCAAGCACCTTTCCGAAATCACTTCGCTGAATATCCGGATTCCGCGGGATGTTCCGGGAGTCGCCGGTGAGCTTTACGAGAGGCTCTCCCGGAGCGGCTTTTCCAAAAGCGTGTTGCTCTTTTCTCCGCCCAATATGGGGAAAACAACAATATTGCGTGACATAATACTCCGCCTGGCTTCGCCGCCGGCCGCCCGAAAAGTGGCGTTGATCGATACTAGACGGGAAATTGAGACAAGCCGTCTTTCCCTCTGTCCGAACCTGGATATTCTGTCGGGCTATCCCAAAGGAAAGGGAATTGAGATCGCCACGCGGACGCTCTCCCCGGAATATATCGTCTGCGACGAGATCGGGGGAACCGAGGAAGCAATTCCGCTGCTTTCGGCGCAGAACTGCGGGGTTCCGATCATTGCTACCGCCCATGCCTCGGGGGTACATGAACTGCTCCTTCGGAAAAATATTGCACTTTTGCACGAGGCGAGGCTGTTTACGGAATATATCGGAATCCGCCGTCTGCGGCCGGGCGAAGCGCCCACCTTCTCCATCACCTCCTGCGATGAGATCGGAAAGGGGATGCAGGGAAGGTCATGCTGAAATTTACGGGACTTCTTCTGATCTTCTGCTGTTTTGCCATGGGGGGCAACGCGCTGGCGCTTGCCGAACGGGAGCGTATCGCCCGGGGAGACGGTCTGATCCTGCTCATCCGATCGATCCGGCAGGGAGCTGCTTATTTCCGTCAGCCGCTTGGGGAAATCTATGCAGATTTCTCCTGTCCTGCTCTTGAAAAGAACGGTTTTCTGGCGCTTCTTCGGGAAAAAGGAATGGCCGAAGCCTTTTTCTCCTGCAAAGCCGATTTTGGCTACGATGATTTTACCCAGAATCGCCTGTCAGAGTTTGTTTCCACGCTGGGGCGTCTTCCTTTGGAGGAACAGCTTATCGCCTGCGATCAGATTCTGCTCCTTTTGGAAGAGAAGGCGGCGGAGGGAAAGGCGGGCTATCCGAAGAAAAACAAGCTTTACCGGACGCTGGGGATGGCGCTTGGCATCGGAGCGGTCATTCTTCTTGTCTGAAAGCGTGATGACGGCAGCATGCCTTCCATCCCAGAAATATCCCATAACACGAGGTGTTTTGAATGAGCGCGGAATTGATTTTTAAGATAATCGGAATTGGGCTTTTGGTGAGCGTTGCCTATCAGATTCTGTCAAAAAGCGGGCGGGACGAGCAGGCTATGCTGGTGACGCTGGCCGGTATTGTGGTGGTTCTTCTGATGCTGGTGGGAGAGATATCAGAGCTTCTCACTACCATCCGGGATCTGTTTGGTTTGTAAGATGGCCTTTCTTTCTTACTGTGTTCTGACGATTGTGTTCGTTCTTTTGCTGCTGCTTATCCGCTCGGTCAAGGGAGAGTTCGCCCTGCCGCTCTCGGTCTGTATTTCGGTGGCTCTGGCAGGTGTAGCGTTGGCAGCAGCGACACCTTTGCTTGATTACATCAACAACCTTGCAAAGCCATATACAGGTGAATACCTTCCTCTGATGCTGAAGGCTGTGGGTATTTCTTTGGTAACCTCCACCTCGGCGGATATCTGCCGGGACTCAGGAGAGAATGCCATCGCTTCCAAGGTGGAGCTCTTGGGTAAATGTGAGATACTGGCGCTTTCACTGCCGCTTCTCACTGCCATGGCGGAGCTGATTACGGAGGTGCTCGGCCTGTGAAAAAGTTTTTTGTTTTTTTGGCCCTGACAAGCCTTCTTTTCCTTTCGTTGAGTCTGCCTGCCTTGGCCGCCGGGGGAGAAGAGGAAGCGGCCGATACCCTCTCTCCGGACGAATATGTGGAAAAAGTGCTGGAAGCACTTCCGCCCGAGGTTTCCGAGCTTCTGCCCGAAGGGGAGGAGGGGGAACCGGTGGGTCAAACCGACCTTTCCCATGTCGTTTCACTCTCCATGACCTTTCTGAAAAAAGCGCTCTCTTCTACCCTTGGTTACTTTGCCTTTTTTCTGTCGGTTCTTCTGTTGGGAGCATTGGCGGAAAAATTAGAGCAGGCGACGGAAAGCGGAGGAAATCTTGCCTCCTGGGTGGGCCTTTTGGTGGTGGCTCTTGAAGCTTTTACCATTCTGTATGGATTATTGGAAGAGGTTCTGGCTTATGCCAAGCAGATCGGTTCCTTCATGATGACGCTGACCGGCGTGATTGCCTCGGTATCAGTGATCGGCGGGGGATTCGGTGAGGCGACGGTGATGTCCACCTCGCTTTCTCTGCTGGTCACGCTGATCGGATCGCTGGTCACGGTGCTTCTTCTCCCGGTGGTGCGTCTTTCCTTTGCTTCTACTCTCTCTTCCGCCGCTTCGCCCGATACCAATCTGCGGGGAATCTCGGCTTTTGCCCGGAATACCTTTCTGTTCCTGATCGGCTTTTTATCCACCGCGGCGGCCGTTACCATGAGCTTTCAGACCATGCTGGCGCAGGCGGAGGATTCGGTGGCGGCGCGCAGCATACGTTTTGCCGCCTCCTCTTCAATTCCTATTGTGGGGGGCGCGGTCTCCGATTCCATCCGTACGCTGGCGGCCGGCGTATCTTTGGCCAAAAAAAGTGTAGGATCTGCGGGGATTGCCGGACTGATTATCATGACCCTGTATCCGCTGATCTCGCTTTTCTCCGCCAAGATAGCGCTCTCGCTGTCGGGACATGCGGCTTCTATTCTGGGAGTGGAAGCCAGTCAGTCGCTTCTTGATGAGGTGGGAAAGCTGATCAATATGCTGATTGCCACGGTGGCCATGCTGGCCATGCTCTATAT
>CAZGQH010000138.1:0-5110 GCA_964527575.1 uncultured Lachnospiraceae bacterium | reverse complement strand
CTAAAAGCGGCGCCAGCAAGAGGCCGGTCTGCCAGTCGGCACAGACATAGACGGTGGCATCGTCCTTTAAATGAGGGAGCAGCGCCTCGATCCAGTCCCGGGTAAAGCGGCGGTATTCTTCGTCCTTCTTCTTGCCGAAGCGGCTGCCTCCGTACAATTTATCCCGGTTGTAAGGCGGATCCACCACCGCAAGGTCGATAAAAGCGGAAGGAAAAAAAGGAAGAAGCGAAAAACTGTCGCCGAAAAGGACACGGTTTTCAATCTCTTCCAAAGACAGGGCTTCTTTCGGAAGATCCGATCGGAAATCGAGAGCACGGGAGGCATAGAGCCGACAGTCCTCTTCCTCCAGCCGAATGGTTTTGTTGCGCGCCGACGCCATCCCGTCCTCTCCCCTCTGACTCGTTTCTTTTTTCTGCATTATACCACGCTTTGCTCGGAAATGCAAGTTTTTTGAACAGAAGGACAAATAGAATGCCAACCACGATCTGTTTTGCCGTGTTTCACCGAATCGGTAAACCGGATAACGCTCTGCCAACCGGCATACCAACGCAGAAAAGCAGAAAATTCTGAGATGAACACAGCAGAGGCTGCTATATCCGAAGGGAAAATCGCAATCGCGGTTAGGCGTTTGGGGGTGAGGCAGCAGCATCTTAAAATATGGGCAAATTCTTGCACACGACTACAGAAAAACCATGATGTTAAATACATATGATAATGAGCTAATGCCAAATCTGTTATCGTTCTACGGTAAAATTCATGTAAAGTGCGAATTTCTTTTTCAAAGCCTCAACTCAATCATAGATTTAAAATCTTTTGTCGGTATTTCCAGACGGTCCGGAAAGCCGAAACCATTCATTTTATACCGTAAAAAAACAACTGCTTCTGCACATTTGTGCAGAAGCAGTTGTTTTTTCTTTTATCGGATGGGAAGCTGTCTGACGGCAGGCTCCTGAGGACGCTTTTTGGGAAGCTTCACCGAAAGCAGACCGTTTTCATAGGTCGCCTCGATATTCTCAGTGTCGATCTCGCCCAGCTTGAAGCTCCGTGAGAAGACGCCGCAGGCGCGTTCACGACGGAGATAGACCGGCGATGCCACTTCCGCTTTCTCACCTGTACCCTCTTCAGCGGGTGCCTCTTTCCGGGCGGTCTCTTCGCATTTTCTCTCCGCCGAGATGGTCAGCAACTGGCCGTCCAGGCTGAGTCCGATTTCCTCTTTGGAAAAACCGGGAAGTTCCGCTTCCAGCAGGTAGGCCTCCCCCATATCCTTAATATCGGTGGCAAAACCCTTCATGGAAGCTGCCCGCTCGATGGTTTCAAAGGGATCCCAATAGGTATAGTGATTTCTATGAACAAAAGGCGTTACCGTAAACATGATTGAATTCCTCCTTTATGCGGAAAATGCCCGCAATCAATTTTGTTTATCCGAAGGGATAGCACTTGAATATTTCAAGTGCTTTATTCATTTCCTTTCGACATTCTTATCATACCACGATTTTATGAATTTTTTCACCATTTTTTGTGTCCAAATTGTAAATGTTAGCACTTGAATAATTTAAGTGCTAATTTTATTGAGATTTCAAAACAGATATCAATTTTTTTCAAAGAAAATTCAGCAGTTAATTTTCATTTCTGCTTGAATCAACTGCTTTTTACCCGCAGCCGATAGAGATCGAGCAGACAAAGCCGCTCGTTCTCCAGCCGCAGATACCCTTCATTCCGATCCAACCCCACGACCCTTCCTTCGCCCTGCCGGTAATGCCCTCGGTCATAAACCGAGAATTCCACAAGCTCGCCGCCCCGCAATGCGGCCAGGCGGCGGGAAAGGGTGGCCGCCTCTTCCTCGGCCAGCAGACGCTTTTCTTCCTCCAAAACCCGCATTTCCCGCAATTTCAGCTCCTCCCGCAGCCCCTTCAGGGCGTCGAAAGGCTGAAACTGCTTGGCTCTTTCTTCTCTATTCACCGTTATGTCCTCCGATCAGACGATTCCGCTCCCGGGCGGTGGCCTCCTTCTGCAGATCGCTCCCCCGCAACAGGGCATTTTTTCCGAAACGATCCCCCAGCCGCAGCACCGTATGCGCAAGCTTTCGCTCCCGTTCCAAGGTCTCGATATCGGCAAAAAGATCGTAGCACTCATTATCCTCATCTGCCAAATCGTAAAAACAGAGACTGAGGCGGCGGATTTTGAGACTTCGGTCGGCTATTCTTTCAAACAGCCCCTCCGCCCAGGGACGAAAGGCCGAATAGAGATTGCTGCAAAAAGTCAGCCTAAGTGTTCCCTCTGCGTGAGAGGATGCGCGGGACAGCACGCGGGCTCTCTCCCCCTCCTGCTTGGCGGCATACCCCACCCACAGGCTGATCCTGTCGCTCACTACCTTCTGCCGCAGCATCTCCTGACAGCCGGTATGCAGCATCTCCTTCACCACCACTGACGCTTGGTCGAAGGAATAGTCGCAGGGGAGCACTTGGGAGAAGCAGAGCGAACGGCTCTTGCTCCGATAACGGTGGATGTCCGCCATGGTACAGCTCTCCCGCCCCCAGGCGTGATCGATCAGAAGCTCGGCATTTACCCCGAACAGCCGGTAAAGCAGACCCTCCGAGGCATGTGCCACCCCCTGCATGTCGCAGATCCCGTAGCGTGCCAACCGCTTTGCTGTCCCCGACGCCACCTGCCAAAAATCGGTGATCGGCTGATGCCGCCAGAGTTTTTCCCGATAGGAGGACTCGTCTAGACAGGCGATGCCGCCGGGCGCGTGCTTTGCCAGAATGTCGAGAGCCACCTTGGCAAGATACAGGTTGCTTCCGATGCCGGCAGTAGCCGGTATCCCCTTTTCCCGGGCGATAGCAGAAAGAATCTCCTGCACAAATTCCCGCGGCTTTTTCTTATAGCAGACAAGATAGTCGGTAGCGTCGATAAAAGCTTCGTCAATGGAATAGACATGAATATCCTCGGGCGAAAAATAGCGCAGGTAGATCTCGTAGATATCCGCTGCATAGAGAATGTAGCGCTTCATGCGGGGCTTGGCAATCTGGTAGGAAATCCGCTTATCGATCTCAAACAGACGGCAGCGATTCTTCACCCCGAGGGTC
The DNA here is from genome assembly GCA_964527575.1 of uncultured Lachnospiraceae bacterium. Classification (GTDB taxonomy): domain Bacteria; phylum Bacillota; class Clostridia; order Oscillospirales; family CAG-272; genus RGIG1993. The sequence continues at coordinate 2,024 of CAZGQH010000138.1, read as the reverse complement.
TTCATCTTCGGGGTAACGGCAAGACAGAGCGCCGCTCTTCCTCTCGTCTCATCCGCCACCACCAGAGGAGTCGTAAAGGGGTCAAGTCCCCGTTCGGCGCACTCCACCGAGGCAAAAAAACACTTCATGTCGATGCAGAAATAGGTGCGCTGCCGTTCGGCGCGTCCGCTTTCCTTGCCGCTCCCCTGCTCTTCGGTTCTGTAAGCTTTCCCGCTTTTCGTCTCTTCCATCTCACCCTCTGCCCATCCGCTAGTGAAAAGAACAAACGTTCGTAATCCTATTATATCCCGAAAAGAAGAAAAGTCAAGAGGAAAATGCTGTTTTTCCCGCCAGTTTGGCCGCAGACCGTGCAGCCCTGTTCCGGAAAGAGCCGGCCGCTCGCCAAACCTGAAACAAAAAATTAAAAAAAGCGGAACTCTCCCCTTGACAGAAGGAAAAAATCCCGGTAAAATAGGGAAAAGAAGACAATCGAACAAATAGAAAAAAGGATGGTGCCACCATGTCCGAACCGCTCATCAAACGGGCTCATGACAGCCTTGACTGCTACCTCAGAAAATACTACGACAAAGGACGCTTTGAAAAAGCCGATTTCTGGGACTGGGCCGAGATCTTCGAGATTCTCGACGATGCCTATGAAGCCACCGGCGAGGCGCGCTATGCCGCGCTGATCGAGGAGACCTACACCGCATTTCTCGAGGACAACGGAGCCACCTGGGAGAAAAACGAATTTAACGACGACATCATGTGGGCGGTCATCGCCATGACCCGTGCCTACAAGCTCACCGGTGTGCAAAAATACCTTGACACCGCCAAGGAAAACTTCGCCCTCACCTGGGAACGGGCCTACAGCGAGGATCTCTCCGGCGGTCTCTTCTGGCGGATTGAAAATCAGTCCAAAAATGCCTGCGTCAACTGTCCCGGCGCCATCGCCGCCTGCCTGTTGGGAGACGCCTTGGGAGAGGAGGACTATTTTGTCAAGGCCAAAGCTCTCATCGACTGGACAGTGGCCACCCTCTATGAGGAGAACGGAAAGGTCTATGACTGCATCGGCATAGACGGCAGCATCAACAAGTGGTCCTCCACCTACAATCAGGGCACCTTTATCGGAGCCAACATGCTGCTCTACCGCCACTATGGCGACAAGTGCTTTGATGACCGGGCGCGCGCTGCCGCCGACTATGTCATGAACGACATGTATCAGGGCGGGATCATGAACAATGAAGATTCGGGCAACGACCTGATCGGCTTCAAGGGCATTCTCTCCCGCTGGCTCTCCCGCTACGCCGCCTCCGCCGGCCTGCCGGTCTATATCGAATGGCTGCGGAAAAATGCAGACAGCGCCTACGAAAACCGCAACTCCGAGGGTCTGATGCAGACCGCCTTTGCCAATAAGACCGAGGAGAAATATTACGATGTCTTCGGCACCTCCGCCGCCGTCGCCGTGATGTTCAATTGCCTGTAAAAACTGTCTGTCATCCGGTATTGGGAGTTTATCGCTATGAAAAAATTACTTATAATAGGAGCCATTCTTATGCTCAGCTTTGCCTTTGCCTCCTGCAGCAAACCGGCAGACACCACACCGGGCCAAACCTCTGCCGATACCGCCCCGACCACAACGACACCCGCCGACACCACGGAATCTGACGCCCCCACGGCGGTCTATCAGAAAGTGCGCAATCCCGTAGCGCCCAGCGGCAACGACCCCTGGGTAGTGGAAAAGGACGGGAAATATTACTACTGCTTCTCACGGAACAACGGCGTGGCCGTGAAGGAAATCCCCTCACTCGACAAAATCACCGGCGAAGACGCCTCACAGGTCTACAGCGCCCCCAATAACACTCCCTACTCCCGGGAATACTGGGCACCCGAGCTCCATTACCTCCGGGGCGAATGGTATATCTATGTGGCCGCCGATGACGGCGACAACGCCAATCACCGCATGTATGTGCTGAAGGGCACTTCCCAGAATCCCACCGATCCCTTCACCATGGTCGCTGTGGCCGGCATGCTGGAGGCCTACGACG
>CAZGQH010000137.1:0-5114 GCA_964527575.1 uncultured Lachnospiraceae bacterium | reverse complement strand
CTCCCCCCCTCCGGAGGACAGAGCGCCCGGCAGGCAAGGATCGTGCCCTCTTCATCGGGAAGAAGAGGCGTTCCGGGCACCTCCCGGGAGAGAAAGATCCCTTCCCGGACAAGAACCCGGCATTTGCCGCATTTGCCGTTCCCCCCGCAGGGAGCGGCCAGCGTGCAACCCATGGTTGCCAAACAGTCGAGCAGCGGCCGGCCGGCCGCCTCGGGGGGAATGATATATTCGCGCATACAGGCACCTCCGTTTTCCTCGTCATTTTCCTGTCAGCGGGCAATTTTTTCATAAGCTATCTCTCAAGCCGGTGCGCAGGCAACCGAAAGTTGCCCATGCACTCCATGAGTGGGGGAAGAACAGACAGACATCTGCCAAAATCACGAACCACTTTTCCCCCGTAAAGAAACGGAGAAAAAGTGGTCGACGCAGCCATGTTCTGTTGCAAAACGCTCGGTAAAAGCGACACACCCGCATCTTTCCCTTAGGGCGTGATCTTCTTGATCTCCTCGGCGTAATAGCAGACCAGATCGAACTTCGAGCCCGGCATGAGACGGTGGTCGGGACAGGGAATAAAGCCGCCGAGGGAGGCAAGACGGCGCATCCGCTCGATCTCGACATCCACCGCAGCCTTGTCCTTGCGGAAGGCGGTTTTATCCATGCCGCCCACCCCCAGCATTCCCTGGCCGAATTTCTTCCGGGCGGGCTCAAACTGATCGCCCCAGGTACCGATCTCGATGGGGAACATGACATTCACCCCGTTCTCGAACCAGGTGGGGAGCAGCTGCTCGGTAACGCCGTCGCAGTCAAGGGAAATAATATCGATGCCGTAACGGGCGCAGAGCTCGTTGCGGCGCTTGTAATGCTTGGCGCAGAGCTCGTCAAAAAGCGAGGGGGAGAGAAGCGGACCGGAGTTGAAGCAGATATCCTCCCAGTAGTGGGCGAAGTCGAAATGAGCACCGGTAGCCAGCGCCGCCTCGGCGCAGCGATACTGCATCTCGGCGTAGGCGTCCACAATTTCGGCAAAAAGGGTCTCGTCCTCATCGTACATGAGATAGCTCATGCCCACCACTGAAGTGATATTGCGGATCTCGCCGATGACGCTGCCCAGGTGCAGACCGGTCGGCGCGTCAATCTTATCGTAGATATTTTCATTAAAGGAAGAGAAAAAGTCGGTGTTTACCCGGTCGGGAGTAAACTGCATTTTCGGCAGATACAGGCTTTCAAAAGCCTCTCTGTCCTTGAGGAGATAGTCGTCCTCCTCGGGAATCGAAACCACACCGGGATGAATCCGCTGGATCAGCCCGTCGCCATTCTGTACCCGACGGGTTCCGTCGGGAAGCACCTCCAAAACCTTGTGCTCAAAGCGGGGGGAAAGTCCGTTGTTCGTACCGTAGGCATGATACCAGTTAAAATCCCAGCCGATGATCTTATCGATCTCTCGGTCGGCATCGCCGCCGTCGTACCAGCGGTCGGCCAGCTCCTTGGGGATATGTCCCTGCTCGGCCCACTCCTGCAAAAGCTCACTCCAATAGCCGAAATGTACGGCGGGAAGCCGGTCAACCGGCCGGTAATGCAATAGATTCAGCGCACGCTCGCGATTCGTCATTGTGTCATTCTCCTTTTTGGATCGTCAGTTCTTTTCCGCAAAAACCGGACAGGGGCCAAGCGCCCCGGCTTCATGGGTAACCTTTCCGGCATACTCTTTCAGAAGCCGCACATAAATCCGGTATTGCTCCATCGAAACATCGGGGGGCGTCTGGTGATCCACCGAGGGAATCACCTTGCCCCGCTGCATGGCGGGCAGAATCCGCTCAAACTCGGCGCGCATGGCCGCCTCTCCGAACTTCATGCACATCTTGTCGAAGTGGCCGAGGTAGCAGAGAGCGGGCTGCTTGTCGAGATAGGTGGAGACATCCACCCCCGCCTGCCGCTCCAGCGGAAACATACCGTCAACCCCCACGCCGGCGTACCAGTCCACCGCCTTGGTGATGTCACCGTCCGAGTCCACAAAGACCGGAATGCCGAAGGAATGAATCACCGGAATCACCTTGCGGTAGAAGGGGGCGAGAAACTCGTCAAAAAGTTCTTCCGAAATCATGGGGCCGTTGTTATAGCTCATATCCTCGGCAAAGCTCATGAAGTCAAAGCGGAATTTCGAGAAAACCGCCTTGAAGACCTCGATCAGCCAGTCGGCATATTCGCCGCAGATCCGCTTGTAAAGCTCGGGCTCGTCGTAAAAGCTGTAGAGGTGATTTTCAATGCCGAAGAGCTCCCGGGGATACCAGAAGAAGCCCTCCACCGTGAAGAAATGCAGAGTGTCCCCCCGGTCATGGGTCTTCTTCAGCCAGTCAAGACGCCCCTCGGAGAGAAGCTTTTCGGGATCGGGAAAGAGGGTGGGGCGAATCTTTTCGTATTCCTCCTCGCAGGTGAGGATGCCCTCACCGTAAGAGGGAGCCTGGGGTGTCTCGCCGGTGCGGCAGGTCACCGAGGTCTGCAGGCATTTGTCCAGCCCGAAATAATTCTGCAAAGCCTCACAGCCCGCCATCTCCTGGGGAAGACCCTCGCTCAGCCAGCGCTGCACGGTCAGATGCCACCAGGGCGCCCATTCAATCACCGGGGCGCGATCCACCGGCTTGCCGGAGAGATAGGCGGCAAAGCGCTCCGGGGCGGTCATCGTCTTTACTTCATTTGTCATAAAACCATAGCTCCTTTTCCGCCGCGTCACCTGGCAGCGTGATAAAACTCCTCCGCTGCCCGGAAGAAGGCGTCGATATTCTCCCAGCGGGCAGCCGGCGGAATATCGCAGCCCGAGGAGAGATGGAAGTTTTCATAAGGCGTACAGACCGTCAGCAGTTCCTTCACCTTCTTCGTCATCTCTTCCGCACTTCCGCCCGCAAAAGCGGCCGAGGGGGAGACATTGCCCATCACCGGCACACCCGCCGGCAGCTTATCCGCAAAGCGCGCCAGGATCGTCTCCATGGACACCGCGTCGCCGAAATGATAGGCCGAAGCGCCAAGCGAAGCCAGCGAATCGAGCATATCCGGGGTATTGGGACCGCAGTTGTGATAGATCACGGCAAAGGAATCGTCCTGTACCCCGTCGATAATCCGCTTCACAAAGGGTGCGGAGAATTCCTTTTCCAGTGCCGGGGAGAGAAGTCCTGCCAGAGGCTCGGCCATGACGATGCCGTCAAGCCCCGCCTCCTTGTAGGCGGCGGCATAGGCCGCTAAAAATTCGGTGGTCTTCTCCAGCGTGGCCAGCACAAAATCGGGCTCGGCCAGACAGTTCACCAGCGCCTCCGATACATCCATCAGCCGGCCGGCCAGCGAGAACGGACCGATAATACCGGCAAAAACCGGCCGGTCGGTAATCGTTTCCTTGGCAAGCCTTGCCGCTTCGACATAGAGCCCGGTGCGGCCGGCCCCCACAGCGGGGACGGCCAGTGCCGCCGCGTCCTCTTCGTCCTGCAAAAGCACGCCGGTAACGGTGGGCACCTCGTCCGCAGGAGCATGGATCGCGCAGCCGAAGGCCTCCGCCTCCACCGAGAGATCCATCATGGTCACGGAGGCGGCGGAATTCACCCGCGAGGCCACCGCCGCAATCCCCTTCGCCTGAAGGGAAGCATCGTGAGTAAAATCATACACCGACACGCCGAGAAGCGACGTGGCAGGAAAGGAGAGCAGCGGAAGTGGCTTTTTCTCCCGCAATAGCGCAGCCATCCATTCTTTTCTGTTCATCGGATTCAAGTTCCTTTATTAAATTACTCCCGCAAAAAACAGGGAAAACCTGTCAGGCGGGGAAAAAGGCCCGCGCCGCCTGCGCCGCCGAAGCGGCGTCCAGCGTGTAGCAGTCGGCACCGATCTCATCGGCAAAGGCCTGGGTGACGGGAGCACCGCCCACCATAACCTTGACCTTGTCCCGAATACCCGCAGCAATCAGAGCATCGATCACATCCTTCTGTCCCATCATGGTGGTAGTCAGAAGAGCGGAGAGGCAGACCAGGGTAGCGCCGCTTTCCTTCACGGCCTCCACCACGCGCTCGGGCGCCACATCCACGCCGAGGTCGATGCATTCGATGCCCTGACCCTCGATCATCATCCGCACGAGATTCTTGCCGATGTCGTGCATATCGCCCTTGACAGTGCAGATGACCGCCTTGCCCACCGGCTTTACGCCGGCGGACTTCAGGGCCGGCTGCAGAACCTTCAGACCGGCATTCATCGCACGGGCGGCGATCAGCACCTCCGGCACATAAACCTCATTTTTCTTGAAGCGCTCGCCCACAATATTCATACCGACAACCAGCGCCTCATTCAGAATGTCGGCAGGAGCATGTCCCTCGCCCAAAGCCTTCTCTACCAGCGCAGAGACATCCTTGGCTCTGCCCTTCTGCAGCTTTTCCGAAATCTCTTCAAAAATTGTCATAGCCTGATTCCTCCGAAACCGATCCGCCAAAACGGCAGAAAGTTCTTGTATTTTTATCATTATATACTCTGCACGTGCGGCTTGTCAAGGGGCTGTTTCATCGAAAAAATCATTTGAAATTGCACTTTTTCTCGCTTTTCATCAGCCTTCCTCCGCTTTTGTAAAAGGAAAACCTTCCAATAATTTTTTCTTTGCAGCCCTTTCGGGCAGACCGGAACGCCCGCCCATCGTTTTCCGTTCCCCTTGCGCAAAGAAAAATTACCGCCGTTATTCGACAAAAATTGCGCAACATTTCCTCGGCAAGACCATCCTCCTCTCCCTTTTCTTACCGACCTGCCGCTCTTGACAACCGCCCGCCTATATGCTATACTGACGGCAGAAGATACTTTACAAACCGGAGGCTCTTATGAAGGAACAAAACGACCGGCGTCACCGCAAAAATAAACGGATCCGCCGCCTAGTGGGGCTCTGCCTGCTCTTGGCCGGACTTGTCCTTTCGATTCTCGGGATTGTTGACTTTATCTCCGCCCAGAAGGAAAACATCCTGCCCACCCGCTTCTTTTTCCTCATGATAGGCATTCCGCTGACCGGCGTCGGCGGCGTGCTGACCCTTTCCTCCTTTCAGGCGGAGCTTCTCCGCTATCATCAGAAGGAGTGCGAGGATGTGCGGAGGGGAAGCCTGCAAAAC
>CAZGQH010000136.1:0-5138 GCA_964527575.1 uncultured Lachnospiraceae bacterium | reverse complement strand
CGGTCAGCTCCTCGCTCTCCCAGTTCTCCCCCTCCTCGCGGAGGGCGTCGGTGCCTGAGTCGATGCGCAAAAACTTGATCTTGCACTCGGCCTCGAGGAAGGACATGAACTGCAGATCGAGGGGACCGGCCATCTCGGCCACGGCGATGCCCCGATCCTCAAAGAGCTTGACATACTGTGCCTGCAGCACCTTGTCGGAGGTGTAGTAGACGGTATCTTTTGCTCCTTCAGCCGCCTTCTCCCGGTACTCGTCCAGCGACACATAGCTTTCGTCGGTGAGCTTCAGAAGCAGGGCGGGCTTCACCCGTTCGTAGAACTTCTTGTCCCGCAGGGCGCCGTATTCCACAAAGTAGCGGATATCCTTCCAGAAGCCCTCGTATTTTTCCCGCTCGTTGTTGAAGAGGGCTACCACCTTGTCGGCCACCTTCTTGGTGATGTGGGAGGCGATCTTCGAGACATAGCCGCTGTTCTGCAGATAGGAGCGGGAGACGTTCAGGGGCAGCTCCGGACAGTCGAGGACGCCCCGGAGCAGAAGCAGGAAGTCGGGGATGACTTCCTTTAGATTGTCGGCCACGAAGACCTGATTGTAATAGAGCTTGACCTGTCCTTCCAAGGAGTCGTATTCGTTCCGGATAGCGGGGAAGTAGAGAATGCCCTTAAAGTTCAGGGGATAGTCGGCGCTTAAATGGATCTGGAAGAGGGGCTCCCGGTAATCGTGGAAGACCTTTTGATAGAAGTCCCGGTATTCCTCCTCGCTGCAGTCGGCAGGCGCCTTCAGCCAGAGAGGATGGGTGTCGTTGATCGGTTTGGGCGTCCTGTCGGTCTTTTCCTCCCCGTCGGACTCCTCTCCTTCGGTCTTTTCTCCGGCGACCTCCAGATAGATCTCAACCGGCATGAAGGAGCAGTATTTCTCTAAGATCTCCCGGCATTTATAGCGGGAAAGGTACTCCTTCCCCTCCTCGTTGATGTGGAGGATGATATCGGTTCCTCTTTCCCGTTCCTCTTCGGCGGGGGCGATGGTGTATTCGCCGCTGTCGCTTCCGACCCAGTGAACCGTGGGGGCGCCGGTGTAGGAGCGGGTGATGACCTCTACCTCGTCGGCCACCATAAAGGCCGAATAGAAGCCCAGACCGAAATGGCCGATGATACCGCTGCCGTTATCCCCTTTCTCGTATTTTTCAATGAAATCGGCGGCGCCCGACAGGGCGATATTGCCGATGTACTTCTCCACCTCCTCGGCGGTCATACCGATGCCGTTGTCCGAGACGGTGAGAGTCTTTTCCTCCTCGTCGAGGCGCAGGGTGACGGCAAAGCGTTCCCCTTCGGGCAGGGTGGTCTCGCCCAGAGCTGCCAATCGGGTGAGCTTGTTCACCGCGTCGCAGGCGTTGGATACCAGCTCACGAAGAAAAATTTCCTTTTCGGAATAGAGCCATTTTTTAATGACGGGAAATATATGTTCGGTCTGAACCGATATGCCGCCTTTTTTGATAAAAGTTTCGTTTGCTTCGTTAGACATTCTTTTCAGTCCTTTCTTTTCTTACCATGAACTTTCCGAAAATATTCTCAAAGGAAAATATTCCATGTGTATCTATTATATCCCATTTAAGCGGTAAAGTCAATTCTTTGTCCCCTTTTTTTCTCATTCTGTAAAGATTCTCTTATATAAATAGGAACTCAGCTCTCGCACGGTTCTTCTCCGGTCAGGGGGCAGGCGGAGCAGGAGACGGCAATGCCTGCTTCGGAAAGTTTTTGGGTAAAGATTTCGGCCTCCCGGACAGCCTGAAGCGGGGGATCACCCTTTTGCCTCACAAGAACCAAAACTGCCCGATCCTCTGCGGGGCGGCAGCAGAAGCCCCGGTTTTTCAGAAGAGAAGAAAGGATTTGGTCGAGGACGGCGCGGTCGGGAAGGGTATCGCCTTCAAAGGTCAGAAGGAGAAAGAGCCCCTCGCCGGAAGAGAGGCGGGAAGCAAGGAGTTTCGTAAAGAGGGTAAATTCGGCGATCCCCACCTGTTCGGATTCCGGCTGTGCGGCAGCGAGGGCGCGCAGTATACCGGCGGGCTCCTTCTCACCGAAAGGGGCGGGGAGAAGAAGGCTGTCCCGCAGCCGGCGAAGGCGGGCGGTGGGATTCAGATGCAGTTTGTCGTAATAGAGATGAAGAAGGCTGTCATAGAGCGACAGGGCAAGCTCGCGCTCTCCGGCAGCAAAAGTGGCCTTGATCCGCCAATAGGAGAAGAGGTCGCAGCCCGGGTCTAGCTCGGAAAGGCGGCGGGTCAGCGAGCGCAGCTCGGAGAGCGCTCCTTTTTCAAACAGAAGAGGAAGGAAAACCTCGGAAAGAGCGAGAAAGCGCCGGTGGTAGTCCTCGGCGGCGGAAAGCGCCCAGGGCTCTTTTTCCGAGGCGGTGAGATACCTTCCCCGGTATAGAGCCGCCAGGTCGAGATAGCATGAGAGCGCCCGGTCGGGATTTTTTTCTGGGAGCGGGGCCGCACCGGAGGGCGAAAGCCCGTTTGCCAGTCTGTCAAAGCGGTCGGTATCGCAGTCGATGACAAGCTCCGGGTCGAAGTAGATGCGGTTGTCCCGCAGCAGAAGCCGACAGGCCGGCTCTGCGGCGGCAAGGGGAGCCAGCAGATCCCGCAGCCGGTGCAGGGTGGTCTTGACAAGGCCCTTCTGCCGTTCGGTCAGAAAATAGGTTTTGCCATACTCCCCCGACAGAAAACCAGCAAACTCTTTTAGATCTACCCGCCGGTTCCGGTGGTGAAGAAGATAGGCAAGCGCCCGCCAGAGCCGGCGGGAACGGGCATTTTCTTCGGAAAGACAGGTTTCGCCGGAAGAGAGGGTGAGGGGGCCGAAGAGCGTGACAGTCAGCATAGCTTCCTCCATGGACGATCGATAGCGGGACGGGCAGGAATATTTTGGAAAGTAGGGAAGGGAATTCCGCAGGGCTGTCCGATCCTGTACCCGTCCGGGCGGGATTTTTGAAAAAAGAAAAAGACATCCGTGACGGTCGGCATTCCGCACAAATGTCTTTTTCCTGAAAAGAGAGAAATTTTATGAAAAATATTCTTTTTCATCGTCTTTATTATATCGGATACCGGGGATTTTTGTCAAGATGGAAAATCTCGCATAAATATAAACTTATTGGAAACAAACTGTGAACAATCCTTGATTTTCGATAAAATTTCGGATTTACAGGTGCTGTTGGGATTTTTCCTTGCAAAAAAGAAAAAAACATGCTATACTGAAGAAACCCGCGCGGGCGTTTTCCTTATGGGGAAAAGGCTTCGTTTTGTCGGAAAGGAGCATGTAGAAATGTCGAAAATACGCTGGAAGGGAGGCGCACTGATGGCGCCGCTGCCGGCGGTGCTTGTCACCTCGGGCACGCTCGAAAATCCCAATGTGATGACCGCTGCCTGGACGGGGATCGTCAGCACCCATCCTCCCAAGACCTATATTTCGGTCCGCCCTTCCCGTTATACCTACGAGCTGATTCAGAAAAACCGCTCCTTTGTCATCAATCTGACCCCGGCCTCGCTGGTGCGGGCGGTGGATTTCTGCGGGGTGCGCTCCGGCCGGGTGATCAATAAGTTTGAAAAAAACAACCTCACCCCCGAGGCCTCTTTTTCGGTGGAGGCTCCTTCGTTGGTCGAAGCCCCGCTCTCGTTGGAGTGCCGTGTGACCGATATCATCCCCTTAGGTAGCCATGACATGTTTCTTGCCGATGTGGTATCGGTATCGGTGCGGGAGGATTTAATCGATTCGAAGGGACGGCTGGCGCTGGAAAAGGCCGACCTTCTTACCTATCTGCACGGGGAGTATTATACTCTGGGACAAAAAATCGGTTCCTTCGGCTATTCGGTCAAAAAGAAGGGAAAGGGTCCCCGTTCTGACCGACAGACAAGGGCGGCAGAGTCGTCGGAAGCATCTTCGCCGAAAAAGGCCCTTGCGAAGGGGGCAAAACCGGAAAATAAGAGGATCTACTCGGATAAAAAACTCTCTTCCGGGAATAAGCTTTCGGGAAACAAAAGGATTCCTCCGAAGAAAACCGCTTCTTCGGACGATTGACAAACCGGAAAAGGCATGTTACAATAGCCGATGGGAAGGAAGTTTTTTCTTCGCCCGGTATTTTCATAAAACCATGAATGGGAGGAAGCGCTTTTGGGTTTTGTCTTCACGCTTCTCAGTGCGGCGGCGTCCGCGTTTCTCTTTTTTCTCACCGGCCTCTATACCGTCTGGTATTGGTATTTTCTCCCGGTACTTTTCTTTTTCCCCCTCTATGTCGGCTTTTTCCTCGTCTATATTCTGATTTTGGCGGGTATCAGTCTTTTTGTCAATAAAAAGAAGCCGGTGAAGCGGCCGAATGGCTTTTTTTATACGGTCACCCGGGCCACTCTGCGTCATGTACTCTTTCTTCTGCGGGTGAAGGTGGAACTTACCGGGGCAGAGAAGTTGCCGAAGGGCGAATTTCTTCTGGTCTATAACCATGTGTCGAACTTTGATCCGCTGCTTCTTTTGGTGGCGCTGCCGGTGAAGCGGCTGGTGCTGATTTCCAAGCCGGAAAACGAAAAGATTCCTCTGGTGGGGCGCTATATGCACATGAGCGGCTTTCTTACCATCGATCGGGTCAGCCCCATGCGCGCCCGCTCGACGGTGGAAAAGTGCGCCGAATGGGTGGAGCAGAAAGTTGCCTCAATCGCCATTTCTCCCGAGGGCACCCGCAGCAAAACCGGAGAGCTTCTGCCTTTTCGCGCTGCGCCCTTTTCCATTGCCCGCAAGGCGAAGACGCCGGTGGTGGTGACGGTGCTGGAAAACACCGCAAGCATCGCCAAAAGAGCGCCCTTCCGGCGTACAACGGTAAAGCTTTCGGTGGTGGATGTGGTTTCCCCCGAGGTCTATGAGTCGATGACCTCGTTTGAGATGAGCGACGCGGTGCGGAATATCATGCTGAAGGGCATGGAGCAGAAGGAAAACGCCTGATTGGGCAAAAAATGGAAACGGTATAAAACAAAAAAGCTGCCGCAGGTTCATTATTTCGAACCTGCGGCAGCTTTTTGGGAAAACAAGGGATGAATATCCGGTCCTGTCAAGCGGGAAGGGCGTTTTTATTCTCTTTCAGGGAACGGAAAAAGCGCAGCGTGAGAAGG
>CAZGQH010000135.1:0-5144 GCA_964527575.1 uncultured Lachnospiraceae bacterium | reverse complement strand
GGGGGAGACGAAGTCGTAGGTCTCCACGGTGGAACCGTTGAAGCCGTGATGGGCCACCTGCACGAGGTCGGACTTCAGAAATCCTTCGTACATGGCGCAGAGCTTCTGGCAGGAGGCGTCCTGCAGATCTCCCAAGAAGAGAATTGTCTGTCCGGCGGCGGTTACCCGCAGCACGGTGGAAGTGTTGTTGAAGGAGGAAATGCGCTCGGGATAGATGTCCTCGTGGGTGAAGAGCACCTCGAAGGAGAGGTCGGCTATCGAAAAGCGCTGGCCGGTGTGGAGAGGGTAGCGGGGAACTTCCGGGAGCAGGCGGTCGATGGTATAGTCAAATTCCCGCATGGTGGCGTTGTCCGACTGTTTCCAGAAGGCAGCCTCGGGAAGCGAGAGGGAGGGGAAGGTGTAGTACAGTCCCTCGATTTTGCAGGGCTGCCCCTTCCGAACATATTTTGAGACAAATTCGATAAAGCAGCCGAGGTGATCCTGATGGGCGTGGGAGAAGAACCAGCCGGCAATGACGATCTCCCCTTCGGGCTGCAGTCTGCGCAGGAGCTGCCAGAGCCGGTCGCACTCCCGATAGGTGAAATAGCCTCCGTCGAGGAGGAAAAAGCGCCCGTCCCCCATGCGAAAGACATAGGACATGCCGCAATCGATGCGGCGGTTGTCGAGATCGATCTGGCAGAGAAGGCTGTCCGTGACTCGCTCGGTCAGGGGCGCTTCGATAGGGGGCTGCGGCTCGTCCGCGTCGGATGTCACCCGGCGAAGTTCTCTCCGGCCGGGGAAATAGCCGAGACGGACGAGACTGTCCGGGAGGCGGAAGAGGGAAAAGCTGTTTTCGGAAAGGGTCCACTCGTCAAGAAGCTCTCCGGCGGCGGCAAGGGATGCGCGCTCTCTGTCATAATCGGCGCGGAGGGCGTTTTCGGTCAGGGTTACGGTCGATTTCATAGTCGGTTCCTCATGTTTCGTCGGAGGCAGAGAGCGCCGCACCGATGACGGTAGCAAACTGTGCCTTGGGGGGAATGATGAAGTTCACATCAAACAGGTTGTTGAGGGCGGTGAAGATCTCTTCTGCCTGAGGAATGACCGTCATATTGCCGGTGAGTACGATGTCCCGCAGGCCGTAACCGCGGGCGGCGAAGACCGACTGCATGCCCACTGTCTCAAAAATCATATTGAGAATGCCGAGGTTGATGTCGTTTTTGGTGGCAAGTTCGCTGATCCGGCCGAAGTTGGCGGCGGTCAGCTCGGGAGCAAGGCCGGGATGGACATCGGTCTTGGTGATGTCGTTGACCCGCAGATCCACCCGGTGCAGGTCGCCCTCTTTAGCCGATTCGATGATATTGTCGACCTTGCTCATGCCGGTGAGAAGCTTGCAGAGTCCAACCAGGGTGCCGCCTCCCACGCCGGTGCCGCCGAGATAGCGGCTTTCCTTTCCCTTTTCGGCGTAGACAATGGCGGTGCCGGTGCCCATGGAGACCACAATAGCCCGTTCGAGTCCCGACAGGTAGAGTCCGCCCCGCCCGATGCAGGGAAATTCCACCAAATGCTCGCAGGGGATTTTATAGATGGGTCCGTTAATAAAAGTGGAACCCACGCCGGTGACCATGATTTTTTCAATAGCCGACAGATCTAAGGAATTTTCGGCGGTAAAGCGGCCGAAGGCGCCGTAAGCTGAGGTGAGCTGATCGTTGGCGCGGACGAAGATCGGTTCGATCAGCCTGCCCTTTTCGTCAAAGCCCACGATTTTGGTGGTGGAGCCTCCCACATCGATTCCGACAACGGTTTTCATAGCTGCATTCCTGCTCCTTTTTCCGGTCATTTTCCTCCTTTTTTTATGGAAAGGGGGAGAGTTTTCTCTATGTTACCACAATCTTGCGGCAAATGCAAGATTTATCCGAAAGAAAGGGAAAGAGGAAAAACAAAATTTGAAAAAAACTGTTGACTATTTTGTGAAAGTAGTATAGAATAAAGTCAGACAGAGACCGACGGTTCTCTTCGGAAAATACAATTGACGAGAAGAAGTGAGAGATAACATGGCAGAGGAATTCGACGCAGAAGTCTTTACCCTGATTGACGAAGAGGGTGTGGAAACCAAGTTTGAACTGCTGGAAAGAGCAGAGTTTGAGGGCAAAGAATATTTCGCCCTGATCCCCGCCGAAAAGAACCCCGATTTTGAGGATGGCGATTATGTGATCCTCCGGCTGGAGTCGGTGGACGACAGCGACGAGGCCACTCTTGTTACCATCGATGACGATGACGAGTTTGATCGCGTGGCCGATTTCTTTGACGATCTGCTTTTTGACGAAGTGGATTACGATGAGAGCAGCGAAAGCGAAGAGAAATAAGGGGTTTTCTCCGGGTTGTTTCGGCAGGAATTTTTTCCAAAAAAATTTCTGTAAGAAAAGGGGAAAATCTCATATACTATGAACGGGTAAGTCGCTTGCCTGCTTTGTTCGTGATAGCTCAGTAAATAAACCTACAAAAGAAAATTGGAGCCCGGAACTTTCCTCGCGGGATGCAGACCTCCCCGCGCGGCCCTGCTTTGTCACGGCTGCGGCGGGACGTTGGGAGCGCAAAGCGCGGAAGAGGGCACCGCCTTGCTCACAGCAGGGTTATATTTCTTTGCTACACGGCACGGTGGGTGTGACTGAAAACAGGGGGATCCTTCGAGAGATCGAAGGATCCCTTTTGATCTTAATTTGGACTGATTTACTTAGGTTAGTCTGCTCTACTTAGGAGGTGGGAGAAGTGTTCTGCCTCCTTATTTTTCGGGCGGCATTCTGTATTAAAACGGAAACGGTGGACAATTTTGTAGATTTTTTTCTGAAAATGAAAAAAAATCGGTGATTTGTATAAAATATCCTTGAAAAAAACATTGACTTTTGATGAAAACCTGTGTATAATGAAACTGTAATCGGGCAGTGGATTTCTCAGGATCGTTCTGCCGTTCGGTTTACAGGAGCCGAATCCGGGATTTATGCGGAATTTCCGGATCGGGGGACGGGGCTGTCCGCTCATCTGCCCCGCCTTTCCATGAAGAGCGGAGAAAGAGGATATTATGAAGCAGGTATATGTTGCTCCCGAAGTTGAGCTTTCCCTT
The DNA here is from genome assembly GCA_964527575.1 of uncultured Lachnospiraceae bacterium. GTDB lineage: Bacteria > Bacillota > Clostridia > Oscillospirales > CAG-272 > RGIG1993. Next base: position 2,047 of record CAZGQH010000135.1, on the reverse strand, counting down.
CTTGAGACCGAAGACGTGGTGATGATTTCTGCGCTGGATGTGAAAGAGAGCGGTTCTCTTTCTGAGATCGGCTGGAGTTCCATTAAGTAAGAATTCATCGGAACAACACGGATCGTGTTCTCCGTACGAAAAGGGGATGGCGGATTGCCGTCCCCTTTTCGTGCGGTTCTTTTTGTCTGTAGGGAATAAAGCGGGAGTCGGTTTTTGTCCGGCTCTGTTTTTTTGATTCTGAAAAGGAGGATTTTATTGCGGTAACCGATTGGGAGAAAAGAAAAATTCAGAAGAGAGAAATTTTATTTGATCGGAGAAGTCCCTGTCTTTTCGGACTGCGGGAGAGGATCGCTGAGGCCGGTCACCTGGCAGTGGCTCTCTGGGCGCTGGATGCGGCTGGAAACATCGCCTGTGAGCTCTCGCTTCGTCATCCCGGGGAGGATTGTTTTTTTGAGGCCGTTTCCCTTTCCCGCGCCTGGGCGGAGGGAAGGGTCAAAATGCCCGAGGCCAAGAGGGCGATTCTTCGCTGTCATGCCCTTGCAAAAAACTGGGACGATCGGGTGGACCGGGCACTCTGCCACGGGGTAGCACAGAGCTGCTCGGCGGTACATGTAGAGACCCATGCGCTGGGGCTGGTCTTTTACGAACTGACAGCACTGGTGCTTCAGAGAGAGGGCAGTCCTGCCGAGGAGATCGAGGCCGCGGTTCGGCAGAAGATCGCCTCCTATCACGAAGGCCTGAATTTCTGGATTGACGAGGGCACCCACCTGGAAAAAGAAGACAGATGGGCAGAATTTCTGGTGCGCCCCGGTAAAGTCAATCGGGAAAAGCAGCTGCTCGAAAAGGAAAAAAACGCAACCTTGGGTTGACATGCCCGGCTTGGGACAGGACAGAAAAAGTCCCGCGTCGAAGCGGGACTGTCTTACAAGGAGGCAACCGATGGGTGCGATGCTTGGCCGAAGCAAAGGTGCACGTCGGAATTAACGGCTTTCGAAAAGCAGCCGGCAGTTTCTCCGCACCGCGAAGGCGTCAAAATAGCGCTCCTCCAGAGGAATCCAGCGGGAGAAGAAGCGCTCGGCGCTCTCTTCGCCCTCCCGTGCGAGAAGACGGGCGCGCTGGACCGCCGGATCGACATCGAGAAAGACGGTCAGGTCATAGCAGGGAAAGAGGGCGGGGTGGCAGGAATAGGAGCCTTCGATCAGGGTGATTTGTTTGGGCGTAACCGGGATCGACGGGGCAAAGTGGCCGGTGGAGCAGCGGTAGGGGCGGTAGGAAAAGGCGCTGCCTTCTTTCAGCGGGTTCAGTACCTCTTCGAGGAAACGCTCCCGGTCGACATTGCCGCCGGGGGTGGAGAGTCGTTCTTCGCTTCGCTGCTCCGGCCGGAGGAAAAAGTCATCCATCGGGATGATATTACAGTCTGTGATCGACTGAAATGCTCTCGCCAGCGTGGTCTTGCCGGCGGCACAGCGGCCGTCGATGGCAACCAACAGTTGCTTTTTGAGAGATACTGCAGCCATTTCCCGAATGGCCGCTGACAGGGCGACGGCAAGCTCTTCGGGAGAGTCGGAGGTGAGGTGCGGTATTCGGGTCACGCGGGGGACTCCTTTCGTGGGTCTTGGCATCGGCAGGAAAGCCGATTTTGCAGTCGGTATTTGTTGTAGGACACCGGCGAAAGATTTTAATACGTTCTTTTTCTCTCGGTCTTCTCGGCTTTGCGGAAGGGCAGAATATGCGTCCGGTCGAGGGTCAGCATGACAGTCGGGATCAGAATCAGCTGGAGGATGATGCCGGGAATGGCGCCCGTGAATGCCCCGGCGAGAAAAGCCGTGAGGGTGAAGGGACTTGATTCGAAGGAGAGAAGAATCATCTGTACAAGTCCCCAGACCGCCCGCCCGGCCAGCATGGCGCCGATCAGAGAGGCGTAGAGGGTGAGAAGATTCTGTCTTTTGAAGAGCGAGAAGAAGAGACCCACCAAAAAGCCGTAGGCCGCCAGCTCGAAAGCCATGGCCAGCGCGGTGGGGTAGATGACCGGCATGCCGAAGAAGAGAGAGCGGGT
>CAZGQH010000134.1:0-5161 GCA_964527575.1 uncultured Lachnospiraceae bacterium | reverse complement strand
CCCGAGAAGTCACTGGACATCAACGGCTCCCCCATCAACCCCGCCGCCCGCTACTACCCATCCGGGTTCATCCAGACCGGCATTTCCACCATCGACGGCCTGAACACGCTGGTGCGCGGGCAGAAGCTGCCCATCTTCTCCGGCTCCGGTCTGCATCCGTTTCCTGGATCCCCCGCTGCACGAGTTCGTCCCCACCGACGAGGCCGACATCGCGGCGCTGGCCAAGACCCAAGGCAAGACGGTTGAGGATATCAAGAACCTTATCGCTTCCCTCCACGAGTTCAACCCCATGATGGGACACCGCGGCTGCCGTTTGGCTGTCACCTATCCCGAAATCGCTGCCATGCAGACCAGAGCGGTTATCCGTGCTGCTCTCAACGTCAAGAAGAATCATCCTACTTGGAACGTTAAGCCCGAGATCATGATTCCTCTGGTAGGCGAGATCAAAGAGCTGAAGTATGTGAAGAAGGTTGTAGTAGAGACCGCGGATGCGGAAATCGCCGCTGCCGGCAGCGACCTCAAGTACGAGGTTGGTACCATGATCGAGATTCCGAGAGCGGCTCTTACCGCTGACGAAATCGCGAAGGAAGCCGATTTCTTCTGCTTCGGTACCAACGACCTGACTCAGATGACCTATGGCTTCTCCCGTGACGATGCAGGCAAGTTCCTGAACGCTTACTACGATGCCAAGATCTTCGAGAACGATCCCTTTGCTAAGCTCGACCAGATCGGTGTCGGTAAGCTGATGCAGATGGCAATTCAGCTGGGCAAGCCGGTTAACCCTGCTCTCCACGTGGGTATCTGCGGTGAGCACGGCGGCGACCCCACATCGGTGGAGTTCTGCCACAAGATCGGCCTTGACTATGTGTCCTGCTCGCCCTTCCGTGTGCCGATCGCAAGACTCGCTGCCGCACAGGCTGCGATCAAGGAGAGCAAGTAAGTCTTTGCCGCTGATTGGTTCGAGCCGCTTTTACGAGCTGACTCGACCGTGACTGCGTTTGATCTTCAATAAAATAAAGGGGCGATCCTGCCGTATGGCGGATCGCCCCTTTTGGCTATGTCCTTCTGTTTTTCTCCATATCCAAACATTACAGAAAGATACCGTCAAGTCGGTTTATGGCGCAAAGGACAGGCTTTATGGTAGGCGGGTATTTTCCTTTTCTCGACCATAGAAAATGTCCGGCGGTTCTTGGGCAACATTTATTAAAAGAACACAAAAATATTGAACAAAACTATTGAAATTTTGCTGTTTTTGAGGTATAATATAGTTGATCTTTTTTGAGCTGTGCGACAGCCAAATATACTTACGGAGGTAGAGAAATGAAAAAAGTACTTATTCTGCTGATGGCTTTGCTGTTAGCCACAACCGTATTTGCTCTGGTAGCCTGTGACGACGATACGCCCGACAGCTCGACACCGGGCACATCCAGCACCACCACCGCCAATACTGGTACGACTACACCCACCACTACCGAAACACCCCCGCCTGACAGTACCACTCCCACAGTTACTACCCCTGCTCCTACGGCCAACACCCGTGACAATGCCAAGGAATACCACCAGGAGCCCCTGACTGTGAAGACCAACGACCGAGGGGCAGATGATGACTATCTGGTCATCGGCGCCGGCGCCAACGCTAACGAGCGGTTTGCCGACGGCGATTCCCAGATCATTTATGAATTCAATGTCTCCGATATGATCGAACCCACCATTACCTTCAAGGTTCGTCAGCAATACCGCATCCTCTGCACCGATAATCTCGACGATGATCTTGAGGATATGCACGAAGTTGCCAGCTTTCTTGATATCATGGATCAGTTCCCGGCTACCGACTTTAACGAAAACGGTGAATACATTGCCGGTACCAATATTATTGATATTACGCTGAATCCCTATGAATACGGTTATTACGGCTCCTTCTTTGTCTTTATCGTAAACGCCCAGCCGCAGTTCGGTCACGGCGGAACGATTATGTCCTTTACGATCAATCAGTGGGTCGAGGGCAAGGGACCGGAGATCACCACCATCGACAACTCCAACGGCACCCCCAACTACAAGACGCCGAGCATGACGCAGAAGTCCGAGGAGTATGTCACCGGCTCCGGTGATGAGGATGAAAAGTACATTTTCGAAAACACCTCGATGGCCTCGGATACCCGCCGCTATGCGGATGAATCGAGATTTTTGATTTATCGCATCGATCTGAGAAAACTGGTCGAACCCACAGTCGAGCTCTATGTGGTGCAGAACTATAAGATCGAAGTCTCTCTGGACGGCTCGACTTGGACAGAAATTGCCAACTATTCGAAGACGCAGGAGTATGCCGATAAAAAGGCTGCCGACGGCTCAAATCCCGAGATTTTTGCCCCCTCCGGTGACTATCTGACCGGCGACAATTTCACCACCATTACCATCGACCCCTATGAATATGAGATTTACGGCAACCTTTACATTCGGATTTCCGACTGCTTCCCCTCTGCCGGCTGGGGCGGCGCGATTGAAAAGCTGACCATCAAGAGCTGGTCGTAATCTCACAGAACCAATCCAAATAAAGCATAGTAAAAGCGGGACGGCCGATTGACCGTCTCGCTTTTTTTCTTAGATCTCATTGTTGTATAGCATCTATGCTGTACAACATACTGATTTTTTTGCATAAAACCGAGTAAAAAAGCCGAAGCAAACCCGTGCTTCGGCTTTTCTCTGTTTTTAAGATCAACTAATTGCCTGAATAACCTTTATTTCAGAACCGAAATGGCATCGGAAATAGTCTTTTCATACGCTTCTTTTCCGTATTTATCCACCTCGGCTTTATTCTTCTCTCCGTGAGTGAGGCAACCGGCGCCGCCGATACAGCCGCCGACACACGCCATGCCTTCGATAAAGTTGGCGTCAAGAAGATTTTTGCTCTTCTTCAGAAGCGCAACACGGCATTCTTCGATACCGTCGCAGGTGCAGGCCTTCAGCTCGAAGTCGTCAAGCCCCTGCTCCTTCAGACCCTGCGCCACGGCATCGGTCAATCCTCCCGAACGGGCAAAGATACGGCCGAAATAGGAGGCGTTGTCAAGCACACCCTCTTCCAGCGTGGTGATATCGAGATCCAGACTGTCAAAGAGCGCCTGAAGCTCTTCAAAGGTGATAGTGGCGTCCACATAGGGCTTCACGCTTTCCTTCTGAACCTCAGCCTTTTTGGCGGTACAGGGACCGATGAAGACCACCTTGCTGCCGGGATCGATCTCTTTGATATACTTGGCGATAGTGGCCATCGGCGAGAGGTTGTGGGAGATCAGCGGCACAAGAGCGGGAAAGCTCTTGTGAATGTAATCCACGAAGGCAGGGCAGCAGGAGCTGGTGAGAAAACCTTTTTCCGCAAGCTCCTTCGACTCGGCCTGTGCCACCATATCGGCGCCCAGAGCTGCTTCCACAACGGTAAAGAAGCCCATCTCCTTCAGACCGGTGATCACCTGCCCGAGCTTGGCATAGGTGAACTGGCTGGAGATCGAAGGAGCCACCACGGCATACATCTTGTACTTCTCGTTTTTCTGGCTCTTCTTGATCATATCGATCACATTGAGGATAAAGGACTTATCCATGATCGCGCCGAAGGGACACTGATAGACGCAGGCGCCGCAGGCAATGCACTTGCTGTTGTCGATCGATGCCGCATTGTTTTCATTGATCGAGATTGCCTTGATCTTGCAGGCGTTCTGACAGGGACGCTTGCGGTTGACAATAGCGGTATAGGGGCATACCTTGGCGCAGGCACCGCACTCCACGCACTTCGACTTGTCGATATGCGCTACGTGGTTGTGGTCGAAGGAAATGGCACCCCGCTTGCAGACATCCTCGCAGCGGTGAGCAAGACAGCCGCGGCAGGAATCGGTAACCTCATAGCCAGCCGCCGGACACTCATCACAGGCGATTTCGATGACTTCAATCACATTGGGGTTGCTGGAATCTCCGCCCATGGCCAGCTTGACCCGTTCGGCGGCGATCGCCCGTTCCTTGTATACGCAGCAGCGCATGGTGGGAGTGTTCCCCGGAACTATAATCTTGGGAATATCGAGCACTGTTTCGGTGAGGCGGTCGGCCCAGGCCTTCCGCGCCACTTCCCGCAGAACCTTATATTTCAAATGCTGTACTTTGGTATCAAATTTACGCATGGCATATCCTCTTCCTTAAAAATAGCTGACCTTGATCCGTTTGCCCATCTTGCGGAGAGCGGCGGATAACTCCTCCACCAGATTCATCTTGATGTTGAAGTTGATCGGCAGGTCGGGGTTCTGGTGCGCGGGGTTGACCGCCCTTCCCACAAAGAAGTTAATATCGGTAGCCTCTTCAAAAAGAAGCCGGCAGATCAGGGACGCACCGTCCCGCTTGTACCCCCACTGCTCGTAGCTGGTGTTGTCCTCCAGGTAGTTCTTGGCGTACTCCACCACCTTATTGATGGTAATGACGCCCTCGGTCACCAGATCCACCCCTTCAATCTCGGCAATCGGCGGCACATCCGACATTTCAAAACTGAGGCTTGCGCGCACCGGCTTGCCCAGATATTTGGCCGCAATGGAGGAGGTCGTGCCGCCGCAGATGATGTGCTTCCCTTCCTTGGAGAAGAAGAGCGACATCATGCGGTTGGCGTCGTCCCGGTTGGAGGGCGGACCGAAGAGCAGGTTCATGGGTTCTCTCTTCCGGATTCTGACCACACAGGCGGTGGCATCGTCCCCGGGCTTCTGCCCATAGAGTCGGTCGCACTCATCGATGAGAATGGTGGAAAGCGTCTTTGCGGTATAACCCGCCTCGGCGATAGTCTCCATAAAAGAGATGATGTCCTCCCGCTGCCAGCCGAAGTTATAGCTCATGCCCATTCCTGCGTGAGGAATCCCGTCACTCATGGCGATAAAGAGATCGTTCTCACAGAGCTTAATCACCGATTTATAGATCTTTTTGCCATCAATATTCATCTCGGTTCGGGGATACTCGTAGTTCTTGCCGTCCCGGATCAGAATCACCTGGGGATTGTCGTATTGAATGACCTCCGCCTCCCGGTTCTCCACCAGATGAATGATGGTAAAGGTCGAGTAGGCCACCCCCCGCACCGAGCAGATGGGAAGGGTCGCCGCGATGGTAGAGACGCAGTCCTCCAAGGACAGGCCCTCGGCCATCA
>CAZGQH010000133.1:0-5169 GCA_964527575.1 uncultured Lachnospiraceae bacterium | reverse complement strand
GATATGCTTTCATTGCTATTGCCGGATTGATCGTATTTATCGGAATTGTTATCGCCTTATTTGCCATAATCAAAAAAACGAAGATAAAAAATGAGATAAAGCAGGAGGGAACTGTATAAAATTTAGATATAGCCGAAAAGGTCAATCCGCGCGGATTGACCTTTTCGGCTATATCTATGGACCTGCTATCCCGGCAATACCCGTCTGACTTGGGAGATGGCATATCTGCATGCCCGTTTCCTGTCCCGTCCTGCAGTCGGGCGACCGCAGAAATGGTGGAGTAACGGAAACTTTTCAGGACAGCTTTAATCGTTTTCTACAGTTGTCCTCCACACAAAACCCGATTTTGTCCTACTCAATATACTTTTTAATTAATTTTAGCCATAGAGTCATAACCCATTTATGGGGATAAATCTTCGAAAAGAACTGCATCATTCTTACATAAACGCTGTATACAGAAATATCTCTTCCTTTTTTCGCATCCCGGATGGTTTTCACAGCGACATCTTCCGGTTCTGCAAGATGCGGGAATTTTGTTTTATGACCATTTATTTCTGATTGCAACAAATCAGTTTTAATCCAACCCGGACAAGCAACGGTAACAACGATGCCTTTTTCTTTCAGCTCCCTATTCAATGCTCTTGAATAGGAGTAGCAAAATGCCTTTGACGCCGCATAAAGATTGATATATGCAACCGGTTGAAACGCAGACTGCGATGCGACATTTATAATATGGCTTCCGTTTTTCATATACGGAATACATATATTGCAAAGTGCAGCCATTGATGTATTATGTGTATTGACATGCGCCGCGATCTCCTGTGCAGAAAAATCCGTTGATGGAGCCATTCTGCCTGATCCGGCATTATTCACCAAATATTTTACGGTGTATTCTCCGTTATTCAGTTCATGCTTAATGATTTCCAAATTAGCTATATCAGACAAATCAACGGAGTATCCCTTGATCTTTACTCCGAAAATATCTTTCAGGCTGTTTAATTTTTCAGAATTTCGCCCAATCGCCCATACCTCATCAACTTCATCAATCAAATATTTTGTAAATGCTTTTCCCAACCCACCGCCAGCTCCCGTAATGATTGCCAGGCTTTTCATACATGAAATGCCCCTTTCTTTGCCGTTATATTGGTCGTAAAATCGCAATTTGCAACTATAAGCGTCTTTGCGCCTTGAATCCGCTTCGATCCAATAACCGTTTATAACCGCCTATGTCCAATTCAGCCCAAGCATCGAGACAGACGATTTATAGAAAGAGCAGAATATACCGTCATCTTTCTTTTTTTCTAAATCAAAGTCCATATTAAGCCTTTTTTATCGGATGTCTTACAACGGTTCTCAATTTTTCAACAGCACACTTGCGCGGATCACTCAAATATATCTCGTGGTGATAACGCGTATCTGTAATATCTAACTTATAACCGTTTTCTTCCATATACGCGTGCATAAGCGCAATCGTATTCGGTTCGTTGTCATAAGAGCCGATGTGCATACATTGAACGCAAACACCCTCATCATAGGGTAAAAACTCTGCTTTAGAAAAGTCTGCTTTTTTCTTGTTTGTCGCTTCTTGTACCGCCCAGTCGAAATCGGCCTTTTTTACCAAACCGGGCAGGCGTATAAGCGCTATAAAGTTAAAACCGTTTTTATTGGCGTAATCGATTGTATCAGAGCCTTCCTGCCACCAAAATCCCTCGAGCGGCGGAACGACATATTCAAAATAACCGTCTATCTTGTGAGTACCTTTATAACTCATTTTGATTGTAAAAGCTATTGCATATAATAATCCGATTGAGTTTTTATACTCGCTGTTTTCACCGTTCGGGTCGCCTTTCCCACGCACCGCTACATAATTCATTCTTGGCACGGTTACAATAGACGGCTTACTTGCCGGCATATAAAATTCTTTGTATTCTTTTTTATAATCAAATACCATTATATTCTCCTATTTATACGAATCGCGCAGCTCTTTTCCTGTACCAAGCATATTTGCGGATACTTTATTTTTTATATTATACTACAGACGGAAAATTTTTTCAAGCGATTCGGTTATTCAAAATAACTCTTTGAATTTATGTACCGCTTCATATCGACTGTAGTCCGGACTATGTCTATGGGGAAAACACTTTGTTTGCCAAGATGGTCAAAAAATCCTGATAATATGTCATTTTCTCACTTTTTCAGCGGCAAATGATATGATATAATAAAAATACAATCAAAAGCCGACCTATCGTTGGGAAAGGATAATACCATGAAAAACAGATTTCTGAGATTGATCTCCCTTGGACTTGTTATGTGTTTTTTGCTGGCATTTTTACCGATCTTTGCTGAGACACTTCACAGCGACTATGAAGAGGTTGAAGTGTGGAGGCGCACCGACATTGTTCTGAAAAGCCGGAAGAAATATACGAATCCGTACAAGGATGTGGAACTGGACGCCGTCTTCACCCACGAGGATGGGACCAAAATCGCTCTCTATGGATTCTGGAACGGCGGCGATGAATGGCGGGTTCGCTTTTCGCCTACCAAAGTCGGCGTATGGTCCTACGAGATTACCTGCTCCGATTCCGAAAATGAGAGCCTGCATCAACAGAAGGGTAAGCTTCTGGCCGTCGAGAACACCGGAAACACCGCTCTTGATCAGCATGGCTTCGTCCGCATTTCGGACAACGGACGCTATTTCGTCTACGACGACGGGACGCCCTTCTACTGGCTGGGCGATACCAACTGGCAGGCGCCCAACTATGTTTCGATCACTCAGTGCAACTATCCCGGCTGTCTCTGCGGCAACCAATTCCTTCACGAGGTGAACGACCGGATCGCCAAGGGCTTTACCGTTTATCAGACCTACTTCGACAGTGCCGAATCGGACGGCGGCGGACAGCGTGAGACCACCTCTGAGCCCAGTATGTGGTCGGATAAGTTTGACAGCATAAATCCCACGACCTTTACCGAGAAATTTGACGTGATGTTTGACCATCTGGCCGATCGCGGCATGGTTATCGCTTTAGGTTTCGGTGTACACTTCAATACCACCCAGAACATGAGCAAAGCGGATCTTGACCGCATCTCTCGTTATCTGACGGCAAGATATGCTTCTTATCCCGTCGTGTGGATCACGGCGCAGGAAATCACGGGAAATCCTCAGTTCGCTATGTGGAATTCCTCCGCCAAGATCGTAAATGCCGGCGATGGTTACAATCATCCGCAGGGCGCGCATCAGTTTCCGCTGGACGTAAATAACAGCTACGTTTCCGCTCTCGACAAGGAGTCCTGGCATGAATTCTATGCGCTGCAGGGCGGACACGGTCCTTCTTTCCCGTCCAAAAGTCTTTACGAGGGCTATTGGAACAACACCCGCTCGGGTAAGGTGAAGCCCTTTATCGAAACCGAAGCGAATTACGAGGATATCAGCTGCGGCGGCTTCAACGGTTACGACGCCTCCCGCATCGCGGCATGGAAAGCAAACCTTTCGGGAAGCTACGGCTTTACCTACGGCGCCACAGGCGTATGGGCAAACAACTATTCCACCGCCGGCAACACCGGCTGGTTGGGATCCTTCAGTTATGAACCCTGGTACATGGGAATCGAGAAGCCCGGATCCTTTGAAATGACCTATCTGGCCAATTTCTTCCGCTATGTTGATTTCAGCAAACTGATTCCCCGGTTCAACGATGAGACTTATTCGGACCTTACCGCCGAAACCAAGGTGGTTGCTTCCTCGGAGGACGGCAAGACTTATGTTGCGTACTTTTATAATGCCACCCTGTCTACGGGAACACTCAAAGGACTCAATCAAAACGAAAGTTACTCCGCAAAATGGTATAATCCTCTGACAGGCAAATTTGTGGAGATTGCCGACAAAATCACCGTCACAGACGGCGAGTACGTGATTCCCCCCAAGCCCACCACGGGGGACTGGGCGCTGCTGGTCACCAGCCGTACCGATCTCGGGGAATACGGTACCGAGAGCGCCTATACCGATCCTTATATCGACAGCAGAATCAACTACGCGGTAGACGGCATCGCTTCCGCAAGCAGCAGCAACGGAAAAGAATTTGGCGCGTCCGCCGCAATCGACGGCAGCCTCTCCACCTATTGGTGCGCCGCAGGCGGTGATATGCCCCAATGGCTGATGCTGGATATGAAGAAAGAACAAACCTTCGGTGAAATTGATCTGATTCTCCATCCCGGCAACGAGTATAAAACCGAATATGCTTCCTTCACGCTGGAAGGCTCTGATGACGGAGAAACCTGGGAGACAATTTACACCGCCGACCAGGAAGAGCCGACACCTTACCGGGGCAAGGCGCTCTTCCGCCTTACGCTTAACGGCAGCTTCCGTTATCTGAAGGTCACCTTTACCGAAGTCAAGAACAACTGGGCAGCAGTATATGAATTCGCCGTATATGACACTCCCGCTGACGACGATACTCCCGAGGAGAGCAGCAATATCCTGCTCGGAGCATCCGCAACGGCATCGAGCGCCAGTGCCGCTGACAGCACCGCACTCAAAGCGGTGGATGGAGATCTGTCTACCTGGTGGTGTGCCGGGAGCGGCGATATGCCTCAATGGATCTCCTTTGATATGGGAGAGAAAAAGTCCTTTAACCGTTTCTCTTTTGTCCTATATGGGGGAACTACCGGCGTCAGTTACACTCTTGAAGGCTCCGATGACGGGCAGAGCTGGACGAAAATCCACGAGGGCATAAATGAAACGACATCATCCGTCGGAAATTCGGTACAGGTTTCCGGAGAAACCGAACAGGTATGCAGTTATCGCCATCTGCGTGTCACCTTCAGCGAAGTAATCGGCAACTGGGCGACGATCGTTGAGGCAGAGGCTCATCTTGCCGTAGAAAAAGACGATGATGAACTTCCTGCCTATGACGGTGTCCTGCAGATTCCCGATGTCACCAGCGTAGGCGGTTACATCTATACAGCCGACGGGAAGGGAAGCGATACAGTCGATAAGCTCTTTGATTCGGATCTGTCCACCGAGTGGTCGCCTTATGCGCCGATCGGAAGTCAGACGATCTATATGGATCTTCGGGAAAACAAAGCGCTTTACGGAATTCATATTACCCTTGGAAAGAATGCCATTGTTCCCAAATATCGAATCGAAGCTTCCGTCGACCGAGTGAACTGGGTAAT
>CAZGQH010000132.1:0-5192 GCA_964527575.1 uncultured Lachnospiraceae bacterium | reverse complement strand
GGGCGCTCCTATCGGGATCTGCCTCTCCGTTATAACGAGACCTCCACGCTTTTCCGCAACGAGGCTTCGGGCGAGATGCACGGTCTCATCCGTCTGCGCCAGTTCACCATCTCCGAGGGACACCTCATGTGCACTCCTGAGCAGCTCGAGAGCGAGTTTGCCTCCTGCCTCGACCTGACCACCTATATGCTGAAGACACTGGGACTTTACGAGGATGTGAGCTATCGCTTCTCCCAGTGGGATCCTTCCGATCGGGAGAAGTATATCGGCACTCCTGAGCAGTGGGACGAGGCGCAGGGCATCATGAAGAAGATTCTCGATGAGCTGGAAATCCCCTACAAGGTGGGGGTGGGCGAGGCTGCCTTTTACGGACCGAAGCTCGACATCCAGATCCGCAACGTCTTCGGCAAGGAGGACACCCTCATCACCCTTCAGATCGACCAGATGCTGGCCGAAAAGTTCGGTATGGAGTATGTGGATCGGGACGGAGTGAAGAAGCACCCCTATATCATTCACCGTACCTCCATCGGCTGCTACGAACGGACACTGGCTCTTCTCATCGAGAAATATGCCGGCGCATTCCCCCTCTGGCTGGCTCCCGTGCAGATCAAGGTGCTGCCCATCGGCGACGCTCAGAGTCCCTTTGCGCACGCTTATGCCGACCGGCTGGAAGCGGCGGGCATGCGGGTTGAGGTGGACGACCGCAACGAAAAGATCGGCTATAAGATCCGGGAGGCGCAGCTGAACAAGATTCCCTATATGCTGGTCATCGGTGCCCAGGAGGAGGAGAACGGCACCGTCTCGGTGCGTTCCCGCAAGGAGGGCGACCTCGGCGCCATGAGTCTCGACGCCTTCTTCGACCGGGCTGTCGAAGAGATCCGCACCAAGAGCCGGTAAGGATCGCGGATGATCGAGCAGATTAAAGCGTTTTTTGAAAAACGGGGCATTCTCTGCGCCGACGCTATCCCTTTTTCGCTCTGCCGGGTGCGGGAGGAGCGTCGGCTGGCAAGGCTGTCCTTTGTGCCGGAAAGTGTGATTCTCTTTGCTGTTCCTTACCTTGTAAGGAATAGTAGCTTTTCACAAAAGCCAAATCTTTCACTCTATGCGCGGGCAAAGGACTATCATCTCTTTTTTAAGCATTTTTCAGCCGATCTTTTGGCCGAGCTTGTCACCCTGTTTCCCGACGCCTCTTTTGCCCCCTTTGCCGACGCTTCCCCCATTGACGAGCGGGAGGCGGCGGCCAAGGCGGGCTTGGGGGTTCTGGGAAAGCATTCGCTTCTCATAACCGAAAAATATGCCTCTTTCGTCTTTTTGGGAGAGATCCTGACCGATCTTTCCTATGAGCGGCTGGGAACCCGGCAGGATTTTACGGTTCACTTCTGCGAGGGCTGCGGGCGCTGTCTTGCTGCCTGCCCCCGGAAGGGCGGAGAATGCCTGTCGGCGCTGACCCAGAAAAAAGGAGAGCTGACCGAAGAGGAGGCCTGCCGCATCCGGGAGGGCGGTCTTATCTGGGGCTGTGACAGCTGTCAGCTGGCCTGTCCCCATGCGGCCGCAGCGGAAGAGACGCCGATCGCCTTTTTTCGGGAGAATCTGCTTTTTTCTCTCGATGAAGAGACACTTCTTTCGATGCGGGACGAGGAGTTTTCGGAACGCGCCTTTTCCTGGCGGGGAAAGGGGCCGCTGCTCCGCAACCTGGCGATTTTGTCCGAGGGAAAACCATCGGACAAATAGCGGTGCGATTCCTGTATAAAGCCGCGCTCTCTCCAAAAAATGCTGTATAAAAATCCCTCTTTATGGAAAACTGTTCTCAATGACAGTTGAAATAGGAGGGTTTTTTTATGAATTACTATTCCGACCGCCGAAAGATCGCGGTGGTGGGAGCCGGTCTTGTCGGTATGTCTTTTGCTTATGCGCTGGTTTTCAGTCATGCCTGCGATGAGCTGGTGATTATTGATATCGACCGCAAAAAGGCCGAGGGAGAGGCCATGGACTTAAACCACGGGATGGCTTTTTCGGGGGGCAATATGAAGATCTATGCCGCCGACTATGACGCCGTATCCGATGCCGACATTCTGGTGATTGCTGCCGGGGTTGCGCAGAAACCGGGAGAATCGCGAATCGCGCTTTTGCGGCGCAATGCCCGGATCTTAGCTTCAATCACCGACTCGGCCTGTAAAAACGGTTTTGACGGTATCTTTCTCATTGCTACCAATCCGGTGGATATCATGACCGAGATCGTGCGGCGGCGCTCGGGTTTTCCTGCTTCCCGGGTGATCGGTACCGGAACGACCCTCGACACAGCCCGTCTGCGCTATGAGATCGGAAATTATTTCGGGGTGGATCCCCGGAACGTTCACGCCTATGTGATGGGGGAGCACGGGGATTCGGAGTTTGTTCCCTGGTCGCAGGCTTATATTTCCACCAGAAGTGTGATCTCGATCTGCTCGAACGATAATAACAACTTTACGCTGGATGAGCTTGCGGGTATCGAATCCAGCGTCCGGGGTGCGGCCCAGCAGATTATCGAGGCCAAGGGAGCTACCTACTACGGCATCGGTCTTTCAATTCTGCGGATTGTGAAAGCAATCTTCGGCAACGAAAAGAGTATTCTCACCGTTTCCGCCATGCCCGATGGGGAATACGATGAGCGGGACGTCTATGTAGGGGTGCCCTGTGTCATCGGACGGGAAGGGGTCAAACGGATCGTAGAGCTCGATCTCACCACCGAGGAGCGGGAGCAGCTCTCCGCCTCCTGTGATTTTCTTCGCTCGGTCCGCCGGGAGATCCTTCGCACCGAGAGCCTTGTGTGACCGGATAACCGAAAGGGGGAGCTGCCGCAGGCCTGATACCATGAGCTTGCGGCAGATCCTCCGATATCAGGGTTTATCCGGGGGACAGGAAACGCGATCGGGAAAACGTAATTATGATTATCGAAAAGCGCGTCTATCCTGTCTGTTTTTCAGCTGGACGCTTTTCTGTCCTATATCCCTCCACCCATTGGGAGAAAAAATAAATTTTGCCCCTTAAAGCGTAAAAAAAGCATAAAAAAAGGCTATTATCCTGGGGGAAAAGACGGGATTCCTTATTGACAAGATTTTCGGAATATGCTAAAATAAGCTATCATAGGAAAAATGGGATAATATTGTCTCACAAGGAAGCGGAAGGCGAGGTGGAACCATGCGTGAATTCTGGGATGTGTACGGAGAGGATTGTGCAGTAATTCCGGGTAAGGTCACGCTGCGCGGCAAGCACGATCTGGGCGCGCACGAATATCATCTGGTGGTTTACGCCTGGATCATTTCGGATGACAACCGGGTCATCATCTCCCGTCGGCAGAAGGGGCGTTCCTTTGGGGGCTCCTGGGAATGCACCGGCGGCTGCGCCAAGGCCGGAGAGGATTCCCGCACGGCGGTTCTGCGGGAGGTTTATGAGGAGCTGGGTGTCCGTCTGGACGCCGAGGCCGGGATGCTTTATAAGCGCTACAAGCGGCGCTATCCTGCCGGAGCCAAGGCGATCTGTGATGTATGGGTCTTTCGTCAGAATATCGACGAGGCGGATATCGTTCTGCAAAAGGAAGAGGTCAGCGATGTGAAGATCGTTTCCGCAGAAGAGCTTTTGGCCATGCAGAATCGCGGTGTTTTCAAAAAGCGCTATCTTTACATAGAGGATATGCTGGAAAATGTATGCAAGTTCATGAAAGCAAAAGCATAAATGCGGTGCAAAATAGTTGTGAAAGCGTCTTTTTCAAAAAAGACGCTTTTTGTGTAATTCGCTTTCACATAGTGAAAGCGAATTACAGTTGACAAATCGGAAGAAAACCGATATACTGAAAATTGTCTGATTGAAAAGGGGGACTTTTATTATGTCACTGAAACCGGAAAACAAAAAAGTGCTGCGGATTGTACTGGGGGTGCTTGTGGCCCTGGTTATTTCCTTTTTGCTCTATTACTTTATGCTGCCTCCCCTGAATCCATTCAGCAGGCTCTTCTGGATCTATCTCTTCTTGGTACTGGCTGTCTTCGGCGTCTCGCTGGGTCTTTTTAACGGGTCGCCCCTGCGCTCCTTTGGCAGAGGGGGGAAGGGGCATGTCTTTTCAAAAAACAGTGCCTCCGATCGCGCTGGTCTTGCATCGAAGATCTTCCTCTGCATCCTTCCGATTCCGATCTTGGTGTTGGTGCTGGGCACATTTTTCTCTTCAGCGGTTTTCAACGCCCGTTCCTATGCCGATATTATTACGGTGAGCGAGCGGGATTTTGAGACCGACATGCCTGAGATCAGCCGGGTTACCAACATCGCGCTGATGGATACCGATTCGGCGCGCATTCTCGGCAACCGCAAGCTGGACGCGCTGGCCAATGTCGTTTCGCAGTATGTGGCCAGCGACAACTATACCCAGATTAACTATCGGGGCAAGCCGATGAAGATCACGAATCTTGAGTATGACGGCTTCTTCAAATGGCTGAACAACCGGGATCAGGGGATTCCCGGCTATATCATGGTGGACGCCATCGGCAATACTGCCGAGTACTATGAGCTTTCCGAAGGACTGACCTATACCGAAAGTGCTTATTTTTCAGAGGATCTGAATCGGGCGCTTCGCTTTGCTTATCCCACCAAGATTTTTGGCAATATCAGCTTTGAGGCCGACGAGGACGGCAAGGTATGGTATGTGGTATCCTGCGCTTCTCCTCAAGTGGGACTCTTCGGGGCGATGGATATCGAGGAAGTGATCCTCTTCGATCCGGTGAACGGCGACAGTACGCTTTATGCGGTGGCGGATACACCCAACTGGGTGGATATCGTTTTTGACGGCAATCTTGCCTGTGAGAAGTACGACTGGCAGGGTATTTATTCCGGCGGTTTCTTCAACAGCATTATCGGAAACAAGGGCTGCAAGGAGACCACCGCCGATTTCGGCTATATCATGCTGGAGGACGACGTATGGTACTTCACCGGCGTGACCTCGGTGACGGCTGATGCCTCCAATATCGGATTCATTCTCTCCAATGCCCGTACCGGCGAATATAAGTTCTACCCGGTTATCGGTGCCGAGGAGTATTCCGCTATGGGTGCGGCTCAGGGTGAGGTACAGGAGAAGGGCTATGTGGCATCTTTCCCCTCCTTGGTGAATATCGCAGGGGAGCCCACCTATATTATGGTGCTGAAGGATGCTAACGGTCTTGTGAAGCTCT
>CAZGQH010000131.1:3754-5242 GCA_964527575.1 uncultured Lachnospiraceae bacterium | reverse complement strand
CGAGCCGCCTGCAAAGCCGTACGCAAAAACACCCGAAAAATACATCATGATGCCCGCTTTTGCAAAGAAGCGCCATCCCATCGTGGAAGAGCGGACGAGAGCGCTCACGGCCTTTGCCGAGAGCTGCGACTTCAACCGGGAGGAGCTTGTCCCCGGCGCAAAGATCGGCGTGATCGCCTCGGGCACCGCCTATCAGTATGTCAAGGAAGCCATGGGCGACAGCGTCAGCGTCTTAAAGCTGGGCCTTGTCAATCCCCTGCCGGAGGAGCGCATCCGCCGCTTTGCTGCGTCGGTGGAGCGCCTTGTGGTCTGTGAGGAGCTCGATCCGGTCATCGAGACCCACTGCCACAATCTGGGGCTTTCTGTGGAGGGCAAGAACCTCTTCTCGCTGATCGGCGAGTTCTCCCAGAGCGTGGTGGCCGAAGCGCTGGGCGGCAAGGTGCGGGAGGGCTATTCCCTTGAGGAGCCGATCCCCGTCCGTCCCCCGGTCATGTGCGCCGGCTGCCCCCACCGCGGCATGTACTACACCCTTTCGAAGAATAAAATCACGGTTATCGGCGACATCGGCTGCTATACCCTCGGCGCGCAGGCTCCTCTTTTTGCGGTGGACACCACTCTCTGCATGGGCGCCTCGGTCTCGGGCATCCACGGCTTCAACAAAGCAACCGGCAACAAGGACGCCGGGAAGACGGTGGCCGTCATCGGCGATTCCACCTTTATGCACTCGGGCATCACCGGCCTTGTGAACATCGCCTACAACGCCTCGAACTCCACCGTCATCATCCTCGACAACTCGATCACCGGCATGACCGGCCATCAGCAGAACCCCACCACCGGCTACAACATCAAGGGCGATCCCGCCGCCAAGGTGGATCTTGAGACCCTCTGCCATGCCGTCGGCATTGAGCGGGTCCGGGTGGTCGATCCCTACGATCTTGACGCCTGCGATAAGGCGCTGAAAGAGGAGCTGGCCTTTGACGGCCCTTCGGTCATCATCTCCCGCCGTCCCTGCGTGCTTTTGAAGCAGGTCAAGACCGCACCTGCTCTGGTGGTCGATCCCGACAAGTGCCGCACCTGCAAGGCCTGCATGAAGCTCGGCTGCCCCGCCCTCAGCATCAAGGAGGGCAAGGCCCGGATCGACGCCACCCTCTGCGTGGGCTGCGGCGTCTGCGATCAGCTCTGCCGCTTTGACGCCATCGGGAAACCGGGCACGCTTTGAAAGGATATGCGAACATGAATGAGAATAAAGTAACCAATATCATGATCGTCGGCGTCGGCGGTCAGGGCAGCCTTTTGGCCAGCAAGCTTCTCGGCCGCCTCCTCGTGGACGAGGGCTACGATGTCAAGGTCTCGGAGGTTCACGGCATGAGCCAGCGGGGCGGCTCGGTGGTCACCTATGTCCGCCTCGGGGAAAAGGTCACTTCCCCTATCATCGACAAGGGCGAGGCCGACTTCATCGTCTCCTTTGAGAAACTGGAGGGCTCCCGC
>CAZGQH010000131.1:0-3744 GCA_964527575.1 uncultured Lachnospiraceae bacterium | reverse complement strand
CCTTGGCTCTCCAAGGACGGCCGGGTGATTGTCAACACCCAAGAGATCGACCCCATGCCGGTTATCACCGGCGCCGCCAGCTATCCCTGCGACATTCTGGAAAAACTCGCGGCCAAGGGCGCGGCCATCGACGAGATCGACGCCCTTTCGATCGCTACCGAGGCAGGCTCCGCCAAGGCGGTAAACATTGCCCTGCTCGGCCGACTGGCCCGCTACCTCCCGATTCCCTATGAAAAGTGGACTGCCGCCATCGCGAACACCGTAGCGGAACGGTTCGTGGCAACCAACGAAAAAGCCTTCGCTTTGGGCTATAACGCCTGATCCTATTCCCCATATTCCACATATCAACGAAAGGAAGCACTCCTCCCATGGCAAAATACTGGCAAGAAGAAATCGAAACCGCCTCCCGTGACAAAATTATCGCCCTGCAAAACGAGCGGCTGGTCAAAACCGTCAAGCATGTCTATCAGAATGTTCCCTTCTATCGGGCAAAGATGGAAGAAGCCGGTCTCACCCCCGCGGATATCACCTCGATCGACGACTTAAAAAAGCTCCCCTTCCTTTACAAAAACGATCTCCGCGACACCTATCCCTACGGCCTTTTCGCCGTTCCCATGGAGGATGTGGTCTGCCTGCATGCCTCCAGCGGCACCACCGGCAAGCAGGTAGTGGCGGGCTACACCGCCCATGATCTGGAGATCTGGGGCGACATCTGCGCCCGTCAGCTCACCGCAGTCGGCGCCGGAAAGGGCGACCGAATCCATGTCTCCTACGGCTACGGCCTCTTCACCGGCGGCTTCGGCCTGCACCGGGGTGCGGAGCGTCTGGGCGCCACCGCCATTCCGGTCTCCTCGGGCAATACCTCCCGTCAGCTCACCATCCTGCAGGATTTCGGCTCCACCGTCCTCTGCTGCACCCCCTCTTACGCCATGTACCTTGCCGAGTCGCTGGAATCCGAGGGCATTCCCCTCTCCAAGATCAGCCTGAAGGCTGGCATCTTCGGCGCAGAGCCCTGGACCGAGGAGATGCGGAAGAAGCTGGAAGAAAAACTGGGCATCAAGGCCTACGATATCTATGGGCTGACCGAAATCATGGGTCCCGGTGTGGCCTATGAGTGCGAGGCGCAGCAGGGCATGCATGTCAACGAGGATCATTTCATCGTGGAGATCATCGACCCCGACACCGGCGAGGTGCTTCCCGACGGCAGCGAAGGCGAGCTGGTCTTCTCCTGCATCACCAAGGAGGCCTTTCCCCTGCTCCGCTACCGTACCCGGGATATCTGTGTCCTCACCCGTGAGCGCTGCTCCTGCGGGCGCACCTTTGTCCGTATGGCAAAGCCTCGCGGCCGCTCGGACGATATGCTCATCATCCGGGGCGTCAATGTCTTCCCCTCCCAGATCGAAACGGTTCTCATCCGCGAGGGCTATTCCCCCAATTATCTGATCGTTGTCGATCGTGTCAACAACCTGGACACCCTGGAAGTGAAGGTAGAGGTGACCGCCGAGATCTTCTCCGACACCGTCACCAACCTGACCGCCAGCGAGAAAAAGCTGGCCGAGGCGCTGAAGTCGCTTCTGGGTGTCCATGCGAAAGTCACCTTCTGTGCTCCCGGCTCGATCGAGCGCTCCACCGGCAAGGCGGTGCGCGTGATCGATAAGAGAAAAATATAAGAAA
The DNA here is from genome assembly GCA_964527575.1 of uncultured Lachnospiraceae bacterium. Lineage (GTDB taxonomy): Bacteria > Bacillota > Clostridia > Oscillospirales > CAG-272 > RGIG1993. Next base: position 2,070 of record CAZGQH010000131.1, on the reverse strand, counting down.
GGTTGGTATTCCCCATGACCATCAGTCAGCTTTCGGTTTTTGTTGAAAACAAACAGGGCAGCATGTCCCGCATTGCCGAGGTTCTCGCCGAGGCAGGCATCGATATCCGCGCTCTTACCATCGCCGACACCACCGACTTCGGAATCCTCCGCCTCATCGTCCGTAACACCGAGGAGGCAAGACGGGTTTTGCAGGACAACAATTTCGTGGTCTCGGTCAACCAGGTCATCGGCATTGAAGTGCCCGACAAGGTAGGGGGTCTGGCCAAGGTTCTCCGGGTTCTGGACGACGCCCTTGTCAACATCGAATATATGTACGACTTTCTCGCCATCAAAGAGGAGAAGGCCTACATCATTGTCCGGGTGGAAAACAACACCAAAACCGTCGAACTTCTCGAAAAGAACGGCATCCACTGCATCTCCAACGACGACATCGTATTCTGACAAAAAACAAGGGCACCCTGGTTTGCTGCTTGGCAGCAAACCAGGGTGCTCTTTGTTTATTCGATTTTTTCACTGAAATACGAACAGCCCGTCCCATGGAACGGGCTGTTCATTAGGAAAGCCTGAATCAAGCGGCTTTATAGTCATCAGCATCGGCAGGAGCGGTGATTTTCGGAATGTCATTGAAGTCGGAAAACTCCATCATGATATTCTCATTGATCTTCTGTCCGGTAACCGTAATCGAAAATGCCATTTCAAGTTTGGTGGCATAACCGTCCTTGTTGGCATGATAGGTCACATCCATCGAAGCGGCCGAAGGAGTAAGACCCTGCCCAGCAAGAATTTCCCGCACATATTTCTTGGCGTCAGCGGCAGAAAGGGAAGCTTTCAGTTCATACTTTCCTTTTTCCTTGCTGACAAACTCGGCTTCGGAATACTCCAGATCGTCCCCCAGGGAGGGCGTTCCCAAAGATTCCATAGCCGTATCGGCATCCATTTTTTGTTTTGACTTCTGCGTCACTCCGCCATATTGCGACTCGGAATAGAGAATACCGTCCACATAGGTCAGATTCATCTTCAGACCATTGGACTCGACAGTACCGGTAAACTTCGGCGACTCGCCGCTAAGGTCGAAGGAGGCATCCATCTTCATGATCTCCTGACCCGCCACTTTCGCAGCGGCCTTCATGGAGTAGCTCTTCAGCGAATCCATTTTCTCATCCACATAAGCGATAGCCGCCATGGCGTCATCCCCATCAAGGGGCGTTTTTTGACAGGAAACCAGAACAAACAGAGACGAGAGCAGCATTGCCGTGACGAGGAACAGCGCAGTAAACTTCTTTTTCATACCTTTTCTCCTTTTTGTCAATTGAATAATCCAGGGTCACCAGGGGACTTGGCCAGTTTTCCATAGCCAAACGATCAACGAGGAAGGACGGGCTTATCAGCCGCTCCAATTCCTTCGTTTGATTCATTATATCACGAATATTTACAAAAAGCAATATAATACCTTAATTTCTTTACATCACATTCATTATCCGATTTCCGTATACCGATCCGCATCGGCGGGAGGCGTGATGGGAGCGACCTCATTAAAATCGCCAAATTCGGTGACCATCCGAACGGTATAAAGCTTTTTGTCCAACCGATAGGAGAGCACGCGAATCGTTTTTACGGCATACCCTGCCCGATTGGCATAAATCGTATCGATCACGGAAACCTGAGTCGGCTCTTCTGACGCACCGTGATCCTCCCATTCACCGATCACATCCCGAACAAGCGCCTCGGCGTCCTCTTCGTGAAAAGCACCCATCAAAAGGGTAAGCTCCTCCTCCTTCCCGACGATCGATACCCGCGCATAGGAAGGACGCACCCCGACATCAAACGGATTGACATGGGAACCAAGAAAATCCTCCGGCTCGCCCCTCATCTTCTGAAGGACCTCTACCTCGCCGATTCTTCCTTTGGTATAACACACACCGTCCGCATAGATCATCTCACTGCTGACCGTCTCCCCCTGATCGGTGGTAAAACCGGTGGTCATGCGAAAGTTTGGACATGGGCCGCTCAGATCAAAAAACACCTTCATTTGAGCCAATTCGCTTCCCAATCCCTCCGTCTGCATCTC
>CAZGQH010000130.1:0-5249 GCA_964527575.1 uncultured Lachnospiraceae bacterium | reverse complement strand
CCCCACGATAGCGTTCAGCACCGTGTCGGCGTCGGAGGAGGCGAGCATCTCGCCGATGGCCTCCCTGCCGCAAAGAAGGGTGGTTTTCGTGTCATTCAGTTTTATTTTCGCATCTTTATATGATGCCGGATTGACGACCACGGCAAATTTCGGTGAAAAGCGCCGCACCGCCTCCTCGAGATAATCCACACTGGTATGGACAACAAGGCCGTCTACAGTCACATGGTTTCGCTCGGCCACATCGAGAGTCTGCCGGCCGATCGAGCCCGAAGCGCCCAAAAGAATCAGTTTTTCCACAAATGTCTCCCGTTTCGATTCAAAGCGCCAAAAAGTCGGAGAAAAGACCGAGGGTATTGGCGAGATAGCAGAGTATGTAGAGGAAGGGCGCCACCGCGATCACACTGTCAAAACGATCGAGCATGCCACCGTGTCCCGGAAACATAAAGCCGTAGTCCTTGATTCCATAGTGCCGTTTGACCAGCGAGGCCAGAAGATCCCCGCAGACCGACACGGCGGCCGACAGAAGCGCCAAAACGCCGAGCAGCAGAAAGCCCTTGATGTCGGAACCCCGCAGGCCGATCATAAAGCCGTAGATCACCGAGACGACCACCGCCGAGAAGAGACCGCCCACGAAGCCCTCCACCGTCTTTTTCGGGGAGACATCGGGAATCAGCTTGTGTTTGCCGAAGAAATAGCCGAAGAAATAGCCCCCGATATCGGGAATCCAGGCGAACAGAAAGGCCAGAAGATAGAGCTTGCCTCCGATCGCGACCCCTTGCCCTGCCGTGAAATCCCGCAAAAGCACCACGGAGGCCATGGAAAAGGAGATGTAAATTGTCATGACGGCGGCCATCGCACCGTCGGTCACCGGAACCTTTCCCTTTGAAAAAGTGGCGTTGACCAGCGAGAGAAAGAGGAGCGCAAAAAAGACAAAGCTCATAATGAGAAAATAGCGCTCGGTGCTCGCCACAAGCCGGGTCAGGCTCACCGCCGCAAGACCGGTCAGATAGGACAGAAGCGAAGCGACGAGATTTTTATGAAGACCCGTGCACTTCAACACCTCATAGATTCCCACAATGGCAATGATTCCGGCAAAAATCGGGAAGACAAAGGCGGGAGAGGACGAGAAGATGCAGAAAGGGATAAAGAGCAGAACGGCCACCAGCGCGGTGATGATTCTTGTTTTCATCGAAGGAATCCTTCCTTTTTACAAATAATAGGAAAAGGAGCGTTCGCGCCCCTCAGCTCTTTCCGCCCGGCTGAGGGGCGCCGCCGAAATTCCGCCGACGCGACAGAAAAGCGGCACAGGCCTTGTCTACATCAGCCGGGGTAAGGTCGGGCCAGAGCACATCGGTATAATAGAATTCGGCGTAGGCAGCCTGCCAAAGCAGGAAATTGGAGAGCCGCATTTCCCCCGCCGTCCGCACGATCAGGTCGGGGTCGGGAGAGGCAGCGGTGTAAAGATGGCGGCCGATGGCCGCCTCGTCGATCTCCTCCCCGGCGGCAAGGGCCGCTTTGCAGGCATGAACGATCTCGTCCCGGCCGCCGTAGTTGAAGGCGATATTCAAGGTATCCGAGAAGCCGGCGCTCTCCCTTTCAAGTTTTTTCATCTTATCGGCGATTTTTTTCGGAAAGGGAGCCTTGTCGCCGAGGAACACCACCCGCACCTGTTTTTCGGTGAAGCGGCGGATAGCGGTATCGAGGTAGGAGGAAAAGAGGCGCATCAGCGCCGACACTTCCCCCTCCGGCCGCCTCCAGTTCTCGGTGGAAAAGGCATAGACCGTCACATGGCGGATCCCGATTTCGTGGCAGTAGCTGGCGATCTCTTCAAAGACCTTTGCCCCTTTTCGGTGCCCCTCATTCCGGCTCTTCCCCTGACGGGTGGCCCATCGGCCGTTGCCGTCCATAATGAAGGCCAGATGCCGGATGGCGCCCGCCCCGATCCGCTCTTTCATTTCCTGCTCCATGCAAGCTTCCTTTCCGCCGCGCAACGCTTTTTGCGAAAGAGGGGCAACCTGCCGTTGCCCCTCCTCCTTTACTGTCAGATCGACATGATCTCGGTTTTCTTCTTGTCCACAATCGTATCAATATTCTTGACAAATTTGTCGGTAATATCCTGAATCTGAACAGAAGACTGCTTTTCCTCGTCCTCGGTCATCTCCGACTTCTTTTTCATATCCTTGCACTTATCCATCGCATCCCGACGGATGTTGCGAACCGCCACCTTGGCGTCCTCGCCCATCTTGACCACCTGCTTGGAGAGCTCCTTGCGGCGCTCCTCGGTGAGCTGCGGGAAGGTCAGACGGATCACGCTGCCGTCATTCTGAGGGGTGATGCCCACATCGGAGGAGAGAATTGCCTTCTCGATTCCCTTCAGGGTGGACTTGTCCCAGGGCTGGATGGTCAGCGTCCGGGCATCGGTAGCCTTAATCTGAGCGATATCGCGGATCGGCGTGGGGGCGCCATAGTAATCCACCCGCACCTTGTCCAAAACCGAGGCGTTGGCCTTGCCCACGCGGACAGTCCCCAGTTCCTCCTCAAATACCGAAACGGTTTTGTTCATCTTCTCTTCATAGGGTTTGACATCGATCTTCATACTCTTATATCCTTTCCGATTTCGTTCTTCGGCAATAAATTTCTTTGGTGATAAAAATGCTTATTTCCGGGAAACCGCCGTGCCGATCTCCTCGCCCTCGATCACCCGCAGAATATTGTCGGGGTCACTAAGCCCGAAGAGGAAAATCTTCAGATCGTTCTCGAGCGCAAAGGCGGTAGCCGCCGTATCAATGACGGCGATATGCTTTTCCAAAATCTCATCGTAGGTGATGCGGTCGATCTTCTTCGCATCCTTATCCACACGGGGATCGGCGGTATAGACACCATCGATATTCTTGGCAAAGAGGAGAGCGTCCACCTCCAACTGTGCGCCCCGAAGCACCGCTCCGGTATCGGTGGAGAAATAGGGATTTCCGGTTCCGCAGGAAAAGATCACGACCTTTCCTTCGGCAAGATAAGAAAGCGCCCGCTCCTTGGAGTAAAACTCGGCAAAGGGCTCGATCTTCACCGCCGAAAGCACCCGGGCGTCCACCCCCAGCGAGATCAGAGTATCCTGCAGGGCAATGGAGTTGATGACCGTAGCTACCATACCCATATGGTCGGCACGGGTCCTGTCCATCTTGCCGCCCTCGCGGCCCCGCCAGATATTGCCGCCGCCGATGACGACGCTGACCTCCACGCCCTTTTCCACCGCTTTCCGAATGGTTTTTGCCACACTGGTCAGCGTGTCAAAATCGAGGATGCTGTCCTCCCCCGAGAGCGCTTCACCGCTGAGCTTCAAAAGAATTCGCTTATATTTTACTACCTGACTCATGCACTGTCCTTTCCCCGCACTGTCTTCATGACTGCTTTTCTCATGCAAAATAGGCCTTTGCATACAGATATATTTTATAATATTATCGCCGTTTTGTAAAGAGTTTTTTTGCAAATTACGGAATTATTTACAATTATTCTGAAGGACAAAAAGCGGTGTGTCGGAAAAACCGACACACCGCCGTATGCTGTCATTTTTCGAGGGAGAACTCAGTCCTTGTTGACCATCTTTGCGATTTCGTCTGCAAAGTTCTCTTCTCTCTTCGCGATGCCTTCGCCCTTTTCAAAAATCACAAAGGACTTGACGCTCACGCTGCCGCCAAAGGACTTGGCGGATTGCTCGATATACTTGCCCACCGTCAGGCTGTCGTCCTTGACATAGGCCTGATCGAGGAGGCAGACTCTCTCATAGAACTTGCCGATCTTGCCCGAGACGATCTTCTTGAGGATATCGTCGGGCTTGTTTGCCAGCTTGGGATCGTTCTTGGCCTGCGCCACCAGAATGGCCAGCTCCTCATCCACAGCGGACTGAGGAACATCCTTCTGCGCCACATAGGCAGGGGGCGAGCCGGCAGCGATCTGCAGGGTGATGTTCTTCGCCATCTCGGCAAAGCCGGGATTGGACTTGGCGGCCTCGTCGGCCTCAAAGCTGACGATAACGCCGGTAGTGCCGATGCCGTGAATGTAGGTGGCAAGCGTGCCCTCCACGATCACGAAGCGGCGGATGCTGAGCTTTTCGCCGATTACAAAGATCTTATCCTTTAGAGCGGCCTCCACCGTATCGTCGGTGGAATCGAACTTGCAGCCCATGAGGGCATCCACATCGGCGGGCTTGCACGCAATGATTGTACGCAGAAGTCCCTTAACGAACTCCTGGAAGGAGGCGTTCTTTGCCACGAAGTCGGTCTCGGAGTTGACCTCGATCATAGCGGCAATATCGCCGTCCACGAGAATATCCACAAGGCCCTCGGCGGCGATGCGGCCTTCCTTCTTGGCGGCTACCGAAAGACCCTTCTCGCGAAGGAGCTTCACAGCCTCCTCAAAGTTGCCGTCAGCCTCTACAAGTGCCTTCTTGCAATCCATCATACCGCAACCAGTCTTGGCGCGGAGCTCTGCAACGTCTTTTGCCTGAATCTGTGCCATTTCTTCTATCTCCTTTTCGTTTTCTTCACCGTTATGGGCGCGACCTGTCAAGCCGGAAGGGCTTACTCAGCCGCAGCCTCGCTCTCCTCAGAAGCCTCAGCGGCATCCTCACCCTGCTTGCCCTCGATGATGGCGTCAGCCAGAACCGAAGAGATCAGCTTGATGGCGCGAATCGCGTCGTCGTTGCCGGGGATGATATAGTCGGCATCGTCGGGATCGCAGTTGGTATCCACGATGGCCACCACCGGAATGCCCAGCTTCCTGGCCTCGAGAACGGCATTTCTCTCCTTGCGGGGATCCACGATGAAGACAGCGGAGGGAAGGGTCTCCATGGTCTTGATACCGCCGTAGGACTTCTCAAGATCGTTCTTTTCCTTGATGAGAGCGGCCACTTCCTTCTTGGGAAGGAGATCGAAGGTGCCGTCTTCCGCCATCTTCTCTAAAGACTTCAGACGGGCAATGCTCTTCTTAATGGTCTTGAAGTTGGTGAGCATACCGCCCGGCCAACGCATATTGACATAATACTGACCGCAGCGCTCGGCCTCTTCCTTAATGGCATCGGCGGCCTGCTTCTTGGTGCCGACAAAGAGAAGGGTTCCCTTCTCCACCGAGAGGTCGCGGACGAACATATAGGCCTCTTCAAACTTCTTCACCGTCTTCTGGAGATCGATGATATAGATCCCGTTTCTCTCGGTGAAAATGTAGGGAGCCATCTTGGGGTTCCATCTTCTGGTGTG
>CAZGQH010000129.1:0-5264 GCA_964527575.1 uncultured Lachnospiraceae bacterium | reverse complement strand
CTTGGCCAGCGGAATCCGCGCCTTGTTGGCCGCGGTCGCCGCTGCCAGGAAGATCCTGTCTACCTCCTCCTGACTGTACTTCGCATAGGCCTTCTGCGCCTCGCGCACCCGCGCGATTCCCGCTTCCAGTCCTTCTACGCTTTCGATGATGGGATAATCCATAGGGGTAAGTCTCCTTTTTTATCTTGATCTTTCTATTGCCATATTTTGAAGTAAGATGATTTTGCTGTGTTGATTTTATCAGGAAAGCTCCCTGTAAATCCAGTCTGCGCGTTCCCGGAGGTAATTCGTAAGCCACTTCACTGCGTCGTCGTAGCTACCGCGGCGCATATGCCAGCGGATGTCGTTCATGGCGATGGAGGCGCGGATTTCGTCTGCCATCTCGGCAATTCCGCTGTCTGCAAGCTTTGAAATAGCCGGGTAGAACTCCTGAAGGAAGATATTTTTGGCCAGATCGGCGAAATCCTGCTGCCGCCAGAAGGCGCCGAAAAATTCGGTGGGCTGCATAAACCAGCCTTCCGGGTCGGTGGTTTCGGAGGAAACGCCGAAGGCGATGTCGTAGTCCCAGACCGGACCGGCGAAGAATTTCTCGGACTCACTGTCGGCAGGCTTGTAATAATACTGACTGGTTTTGACGCCGTCGTGATTTTTGGAAATCTCTTCAATCCAGTATTTTTTGACGATCGATTCGAGGTCGATATAGTCGGAATAGTGTTTTCCTGTCTCGGGATGGCAGCCGTCTTCGGAAAAGAGTGCGTCTTCCATGGCCTGCACTTTTTCGAAGAGGTAGTTCACCTGAGCGCGGCTGGCGTATTCCGGCGATTTGATAACATAGTAATAGCCCCGGCGGGTGACAAAGCCGCTTGGCTCCTCGGCATAGCGGCTGGGCATCTCCATTTCAAAGAGATAGCCGCCGGTGATGTCCTCCGGATCGGGAACGCCGGTCCAGTATTTCAGGGAGCCGCCGCCCTGCAGTCTTTCGCTTTTCTTTGTTCCGCGGTCTTCCGGATCGTCCATAAGGTCTTCGATCTCTTTTTCCAGATCGTAGATATCCACCCGGTCTTCCCCGATCTCGACCTTCTCAGAGAGAAGATAGGTGCCGAGGTACTCTCCGTTGATGAAGAGATCCACCAGCACACCGGAGGAGGTGTAGGGCATCCCCACCGCGGTGGCCAGCCGATAGGCCAGGGAATTGCGCAAGAGGGTGTGGTCGGGGGTGGCGGCAATGAGCGCCCATTTTTTATTGGCACCCATGGCGAGAAGATCGGCTTTGTTCTCAAGCTTGATCGAATAGCCACGCTTGTCCGAGCCGTACCAGCTCCAGTTGCCTCGTCCTTTTATGTAGAAAGAGCAGGGGGAATCGGGATCATCGTCCCGGCTCTCATAGCGGGTTTTACAGCCGAGTTTTTCCGCCACATCCGTCCGGCAGGTGAGGAGCAGGTCTCCGTAAGCTTTGGTGTTCTTGTTGGGGTCGTCCCGCACATCCTCCATGGTTCCGTAGGACTCGTCGATTGTCAGATAGAGAGTGGGGGAGTCGGAGCGAAGGGCGACGATAGGGTAGCTCTCGTGAAAGATCAGGACGCTTCGCTCCTCTTGGGTAAAGTCGGCCACCTGACCGAAGAGAAAGTTGCCCTTGGAATCGTAGAGATGGTAGACCACCTGTGACAGATCGGCACAGGAGGGGAGGAGAAAGTAAACGGCTTTCCGGTCGATGATTGGCAGAATGTCGCATTCGATTCCCTCGTTGTATTGGGCGGGAATGCGGACGGAGGAGCAGTTTCGGAAGTCCTTCTCCTCGTAATAGTCGGGTGGGATCGAAAGACCGGGCTCCTCCGAGGTGACAGCGGCCGGCGTTGTAAAGTCGGTAGCGATCGGGGTAGTAGAGTCGCTGACGGCCGGGGTTGTAATCTTTTCTTCCGAGCAGGCGATGAGAAGAAACGCGGCCGTCAGAAGAAAAAAGAGGGATAGAACGAATTTTTTCAAGATAAGTGCCTCCTTTCTGGGAGGTGACGGCTGGCTTCTGAGGTCGGGTCAGATCTCAAAACCGGCGTATTTCAGCACCAGCTCCGAGAAGATCGAGTTGGCCCAGGCAAACCAGGTGCGGCTGAAACGATACTCGTCGTTGGCGTCGATGCTCTCGTGCATGAAATAGGTGCCGGCGTGGGAGGAGACCAGCATGGCGAGGATCTCTTCGATCTCGGCGGGGTCGTCGCTGGTAAGCCCCTGCAGCGCCAGCGAGATCGGCCAGACATAGCCCGGGTCGGTGTGGGGGCTTCCGATGCCGTGGAGAACGCTGCCCGAGAAATAGTAGGGATTGTCCTCCGACAGGATAAATTTCCGGGTGTTCTGATAGATCGGATCGTCGGCTCTGCAGTAGCCGAGATAGGGAGCGGAGAGAAGGGAGGGAACATTGGCGTCGTCCATCAGGTTGTAGTTACCGAGGCCGTCGGTCTCATAGGCATAGATCTTGCCGTATTTGGGGTGCTCGACAATGCCGTACTTTTTGATGCCTTCGTCGATTTCGGCGGCGAGGTTCCGGGCGCGGGAGGCCAGCGCTTCGTCGCGGTAGATCTCCCGGGCGATCTCGTCAAGGTAGCCGAGTACTACCACTGCATACATCTGGGAGGGGATCAGGTAGTTGTAGATACAGGCGTCGTCCGAGGGGCGGAAGGCCGACCAGGTCATGCCGGTGTAGCCCACCGGCTCGCCCTTGCCGCCGCGGGTCATGGTGTCCGAGGCACGGCAGTTGGTTCGTTCAAAGGTGTAGGGGGATTTTTCCGCGTGATGCTGCTCGACCGTCCAGAGATCGAGGATAATCGAGAGGGTATTCTTATAGGCCTCGTCAAAGTGGCCGGTGCGGCCGGTCTTCTTCCAGAATTTATAGGCGATGAAGATGACCGAGCAGAGGGAATCCACTTCGTACTTTCTCTCCCAGACCCAGGGGGAGCGGAAGGTGATGTCGTCGCTGTGACCCCGGTCGTTATCGCACTCATTGAAGGCGTTGGCGTAGGGATCCTTGGGAACATAAATGCTGTAGCGGCGGATCATTTTTTCGATGATATCGGCAAGCTCGGGATTCTTGGCGGCCACAGGCAGGTAATGATGAACCTGAGCGGCGCTGTCCCGCAGCCACATGGCGTGAATGTCGCCGGTGATGACGAAGGCGCTGCCGTCCTCTAACAGCTTCGTGGTGGTTTCCAGCGTGTTGGGGTAGCACTTGGTGAAGAGAAGGGCCAGGTCGTCCCGCTTCATTTCGTGTAGGCGGGCGCAGACCTGTTCGACAGGCTCCTTCAGAATGTGGGAAAACTGACTCATGTTTTTTCTCCTGTGTAAGACGGTGTCGTCATGATATGTATACCTATTGTAGCATAAAACGCTTCTGTCTTCAAGAGTTTTTTCCGAAAACTCCCGGAAGAGCGCGATTTCTTCTTCTATTTTCGGGCGATCTCTTGACAAGTCCCGCCATTTTGTGCTACAATTCATCCGAAACCAAAAAGGACAGACAGGGATACGCGTCGTCACAGGGCGAAAAGGCGGTCCGCGGTTTTTCCGCGATGGAAGCGGGTGAGATTCCCGCGCGAGTCCGTCGCCGTGATCGGTGAGGGCCCTTCAGAAAGTCACTGGAAAATTTTGTTTTCTGGGAAGGCGAAGGGCGCGTTATCAGCCGTCAGTCGGAATACTTCCTGTCTTCTCCTCGCTGACATGACTGCGGCAACCGGTCATGAAGCGCGTCACTTCCAGCTGCGGCGTAAATTTTTCTGCGCCGGGGCTTTGTGGCGTGCGCCGTTTTTTGCCGCCTGTGGGCGGCTTTTCGTTTTCTTGCAGCAATTATGCCGCAGGAAAACAGATGTCGGGAGAGAACGGCGCGGAGCCTTTTTTCTTTCACAAAGAAAGGTTCGGGTTATAGAATGAAAAAATTTTTGGCACTTTTATTGCTCGTGATTCTGACGGTGTCCTGTGTGGCCTGCCAGACAAGCCCCAGCACAACGCCTGCGGATACCGACAGTACAACGCCTGCGGATACCGAAGGTGAGACCGCAAAGGTGACGATTACCGTCAAGGTCGTCCACAAGGATGCGAGCGAAAAGGAATTTACCATCACTACGTCGGAAAAGACGCTTCTCGGTGCATTGCAGCAGGAAAATCTGGTCGAGGGTGAAAAACAGTCGGCGGGCTTTTATGTGAATACGGTCGACGGTGAGACTGCCGACTGGAGCGTCGATCAGGGCTGGTGGTGCTTCAAAAAGGGCGGTGAAAATCTGATGACCGGCGCGGACACCACGCCGATCGCCGACGGCGACCATTTTGAGATCGTGTATATGTTTGGCATGACTTGATTTCACCCATAAGGAGTAGACAATGAACCGCAAGCGCGCCCATGAGAGGCTGTTTTCCCTGATTGTCTGTCCGATTTTCGGGGCTCTGACCTTTGCGCTCAAGATTGCCATGGCGCAGCTGCCCAATATCGAGCCGGTGACGCTGATGCTGATGCTGGTTACGCTGGTCTTTGGCTGGAAGGCCTTTCTCACGGCCGGGGTCTATGTACTTTTGGAGGGTCTGGTCTACGGTTTTTCCACCTGGTGGCTGGTGTATCTCTATGCCTGGCCGCTGCTTGTGCTTTTGACGCTGCCTCTGCGGCGCTTCCGTTCCCCCGCAATTGCCCTTGTGGCGGGTCTCTATGGCTTTCTGTTCGGTTTTCTCTTTCTTCCGGTCAACATCATCGTTTATCCGCTGGACACCATGGAGAAAATTGTTTTCTACATTGCGCAGGATATCCCGTTCAATCTGATCCATGGGGTGTCCAATCTGATCATTGCCTTTGTGCTGCTTGCCCCTTTGCGGGCAGCGCTTGAGCGCGCCTATATCGGTGTAGTGGGAAGACCGGCCGTCAAAGCCGGGAAGGCGGAGGAAGCGAATGCGGCGGAAGAGGAAAGCCAAAGCGGAAAGGCCTCTTGATCTGCGCGAAGCTACCCGACGCTTCGCCATAAGATTTATATACAAAAAAGCTTACCGCGTTTTTTGCGGTAAGCTTTTTTGTCAGCTTCGGATTTTTCGCGCCTCGATATAGTAGCGCTTGTCGCAGGCCTCACCCATCGAAAAGGTCTTGCGGACAAGGGCGCCATCCTGCCGGACGGCAGGGAAGAGTTCTTCTTTTTTCATTCCTTCAAAGAGGACTCCAAGGGAGCCCGCATGCCGGGAAAGGGCGGTCGTTTCCCGGACGCCATGGATATAGTCGATTTTTGCCTCGGGGTGGTGCCGGAGAT
>CAZGQH010000128.1:0-5278 GCA_964527575.1 uncultured Lachnospiraceae bacterium | reverse complement strand
GTTCTTATCCCCCGTAGCATATTTCTTCACAATATGCGCCACCAACCGCATGTTGTGAAGAATCAGTCTTTCCCGCGCCTCACGGGCTCTTTGGCATAGATCGGCATCCCTTTCTCCTTCGGCAGCGCTCTGCCGCATGACAGCAAAAGCCTCCCGTTCCTCTTCGGCAGACAGCGGAGGCGGAAACGAATTCTTATCCTCCACCCGGAGAAAGAGAAAGACCAGCTTCATCAAAAGATTCAGTATGATGGTTCATCTCCCCTTTCGCGGCGATGCGCCTTTTCCGAACGGTGTTCTGTAAAAATTTCCTTTCGGAAAAGGTTTTCATACGCCATGTTCCATGTATATGGGGCGCGGCTCGTCCTTTTTCGCTTTTTTTCTTCAAAAAAGGAAGATTCCCCAAAAGCCGATTGCCAAAACGGCTCTTTTGTGCTATACTTCCTTTTGAAAATCCTTTTGATAAACAGAAAAAAACAAAGGAGTACACTATGCGCTGTGCGATCGTAGACATCGGCTCCAATACCGTCAAAATGTCGGTCTTTTCCGAAGAAGGAGCTCTTCTCGGCAAAGAGATCCGCCCCCTGGGGCTGATCGGCCATATCCAGGGGGGCAACCTCACCCGCGAGGGGATCGAGAGTCTGATCGATACCCTCCTCACCTTCCAAACCCTTGCTGCCCGCCTTGGCTGTGACAGGATCTACCCCTTTGCCACCGCCTCCCTCCGCGCCGCCGGCAACCGGGAGGATATCACCTCGGAAATAGAGAAGAGGGTGGGTTGCCGGGTGGAGATCCTGACCGGTGAAGAAGAGGCCGCCGTCACCCTCGCCGGCATCCGCTTTGCCGCCGGAGGAGAGCTTTCCTCCGGAATCCTCTCCGATATGGGCGGGGGAAGCTGCGAGATTCTCTCCTTTGAAGGGGACAGCATCGCCGAAAAACCGGTTTCTTTTCCTGCCGGAGCGCTGCTTTTGGCCAAAAACTTCGTGAAAAACATTCTTCCCACCGAAGAAGAGGCGACCGCTCTGATGGCGCATGTGACCGCGCTGGCAAAAGAAGCCGGACTGACCGCCCGCCCGGAGCGTGCCGAGGGCCTTCTTGCCGTAGGGGGAACCATCCGGGCCATTGCCTCCTACCACAGCGAGGTCTTCGGGAAAAAATACAAACCGGAACGCCCCTATGTCATGGAAAAAGAGGAGCTCGAAGAGCTGCTTGCCCGGATCACAGCCATGGAAACCGAAACCAAACTCACTCTGCTGCGCCTCTTCCCCACAAGGATCCACACCGCCCCGGCAGGTCTTGCGGCTCATATCGCCCTGCTCACCCTGCTCGGGCAGCACCGTCTGACGGTGGTGGAGGGGGGCGCCCGGGAGGGATATTTTCAGAGGCTTTGTGAAAAGCAGGAAGAAGGAGAGAGTATATGAAACGAGAAGAGAGCCGTTTTTCCGAAAGCACTCTGATGGAGGGCATGATCTCTTTCCGCGCGGTGATCGCCGGCATAGAGGAAGGGATCAGCGACCGGAGAATCGAGAAGGTGCTGTTCGACGGGACACGAAAAAAGGCCCTCTCCGGCCATCTCTCCTATATCCGCGCCATGGGGGAAAAGCACCGCTTTCCCCTGATCGCTGCCTCCCGGGAAGAGATCGATTCCCTTGCCATCGGCTCCTCCCACGGCGGTCTTCTCACCTTCACCACGCCCCGCACCCTTCCCATCCTCGACCAAGTTCCTTCCCCCGACGGCTTCTTCGTCCTTCTCAACGGCATCGAGGATCCCTATAACTTCGGCTACTCCCTCCGCTCGCTCTATGCGGCAGGAGTGGACGGCGTCATCCTCGGCAAGCGCAACTGGATGAGCGCAGCGGGGGTGGTCTGCCGTGCCTCGGCAGGGGCCAGCGAGCGCCTGCCCCTCTATGTGACCGAAAGCGACCGGGAGGCCGCCGCCCTCTTCCATGCCGCCGGCTACCGCCTTATCTGCGCCGACCTGCCGGGTTCCCGCCCAATAAAGGAGGCCAATCTGAAGAAGCCCCTGCTCTTGGCAGTGGGAGGGGAAAAGCGCGGCCTTTCCTCCGAGCTTCTTTCGGCGGCCGACGAGATCGTCCGCATCGAATACGGCCGGGAATTTCATGAAGCCCTCTCGGCAGCCTCCGCCTCCGCCATCCTGGCCTTCGCCGTACTGGCGCAGAACAGCTAAGGGAAGAACGCCGAAATCTCCCCCGAAAACTTCCCGAACCATCATAAAAAAAGGACATATACTGTACCGATAACATAAAGCGAGGTACGACATATGTCTTTTTTTGACCATCCGGAAATTCTTTCCCGACCGGATTCCTACTTTGCCGCTCTGAATTCGGCGCGGGGCTTTCGCTCCTTTTTTCCCACTCTCTTCGAACCTTACCGCAAAATCGTCATCAAGGGAGGCCCCGGCTGCGGGAAATCCACACTGATGAAAAAGGTGGCAGAGGCCGCCGGGGCTGCCGGCTTTTCCACCGAACGCTATTACTGCTCCTCCGATACCGACTCGCTGGATGCGGTGGTCGTCCGGGAGCTTGCCACCGTCATTCTCGACGGCACTGCCCCCCACACGGTAGAACCCTTCTGCCCCGGCGCCAAGGACCGCATTCTCGATCTTTCGCCCTTCTGGTCGCTCTCGAAGCTGCGGGAGAACGAGGAGGCCATTCTGACCCTTAACCAGGCTATCAGCCGCAAATACACCCGCGCCTATTCCCTGATGAAGAGCATCGCGGCCATTGAAGATGCCATTCACACCGATTCCACCCTGCTCTTCGACCAGACCGCCGCCAAGCGGATCATCGACCGGATCCTCGACAAATACCGGATCAAGGGCGGCAAGGAACGCCCCGTCCGGCTGGTTCGCCCCACTTCGGCCTTCGGCGTCAAGGGCTATCTGGCACTTGATACCTATGAAAAGCGGGCCGGAATCGTTCTCCACGTCAAAGACCGGCACTTCTTCTCCCCCTTCTTCTTTGCCCTGCTCGAAACCGAGCTTACCAATCGCGAGGTGAGCTATGAGGTCTCACTTCGCCCGGTAGACGAGGAGGTAGAATCGCTCTTTCTGCCGGATTACTCCCTTCTCTTCACCCGGCGGGCAAGCGAGAAGGCCCTCGGTACCGTCAATCTCGAACGGATGCTCTTCGGCAAGGGCAAGGGGGCATCGAAGGGTCAGAAAGCCCTGCTTCGGGAAATCACCCCGCTCAGTGCCGCCGTCCGTCAGGAACTGAACGAAGCGGGAGAGCTGCACGCGCTGCTCGAAGGCTACTACATCGCCGCCACTGACTACGCCGCCCTCAACACTTTTACCGAGACTCTGATTCCCGCCCTTCTCCGGAAAGACTACTGAATGCCACCGTCCCTGCGGCTAACATCGCAGGGACGGTTTTCTCTTGTTCCTTTTTTGATTTTACATAAACTTTACAAAAAACCGCTTTTATCTCTTACGCATTTGTTGTAAGCTAAAAATGAATGAAATCCACTTAAATTTTTCTGAAAAGCTTCGGTGAAAGGAGCCACAGCCATGATTTTCTGTGTAGAGGACGACAGCGGCATCCGCAACATGATGGTCTATACCCTGCGCGCCTCGGGTTTTGAGGCCGAGGGATTTTCCGACGGCACCGCGCTTTTTGCCGCCCTTACGTCCACCCGCCCCGATCTGATTCTTTTGGACATCATGCTGCCCGGTGAGGACGGTATTCATATTTTGGAAAAGCTGCGGACCGACGCGGTTACGGAAGCGATTCCGGTCATTATGGCCTCCGCCAAGGGCACCGAATACGACAAAGTGGTGGGGCTCGATCTGGGCGCCGACGACTATCTGGCCAAGCCCTTCGGCATGATGGAAATGGTCTCCCGCGTCAAGGCGGTGCTCCGGCGGACAGGCTCCCGCCCCGACAACAAGCCTTTGCGGCTGGGTGCGCTAGAGCTCGACTATGCCCGCCATATCGTCACGGTTTCGGGCGCGCGGATCGGACTGACCCTGAAGGAATACGAGCTGCTCCGCCTCTTTATGGAGAACGTTGGGCTGGTTTTTACCCGCGACCGACTGCTGGAAGCGGTCTGGGGAAGCGATTTCTTCGGGGAAACCCGGACGGTCGATGTGCATATCGGCACCCTGCGGGATAAACTCGGGGAATGCGGCGCATACATCCAGACCGTGCGGGGCGTGGGCTATCGCATGGAAAAGCCCTGATTTTTCCTGCCGGAAAGGCCGGTTTTTCGGCTTTTCCCGAAAGACTTGCCTCTCCGCGGCAAGCACAAAAAAGCCCCGATTTCCGATACCAAGCGAAAGGAGATGACCTTCATGACCAAACGCATCTTCCGTTCGATCCTCTTTGTGGCCGTAGCCGTTCTCGCGGCGGCGATGGTCATCATCTTAGGCGTTCTGTACGACTATTTCTCGCTGATGCAGCGGGATCAGCTGCGCATGGAAACCGAGCTTGCCGCACAGGGTGTGGAGCGACTGGGAAAAGACTATCTGGACGATGTCCGCTTCTCTGATATCCGGGTCACCTGGGTGGGGAGCGACGGTTCGGTGCTCTACGACAGCAGAACGGATGAGACGACGATGGAAAATCATTTAGAGAGGGAGGAAATCCGGGAAGCTTTGGAAACCGGCTACGGCGAAAGCTCCCGCTACTCGGTGACCCTCACCGAGCGGCAGCTCTATTCAGCCAAACGCCTGTCCGACGGCTCGGTTCTCCGGCTGGCCAGTCCGCAGAACACCGTTCTCACCCTGATTCTCGGCATGCTGCAGCCCACGATCCTTGTGCTGGCCGGCGCCGTACTGCTGGCCTTCTTCTTGGCTTCCGGCGTTTCCCGCAAGATCGTCCGACCCCTGAATGAACTTAATCTCGACAGCCCGCCCAAAGAGGCCGTCTATGAGGAGCTCGCTCCCTTCCTCAACCGGATCCGGAATCAGCAGTACCACCTGACCCGTCAGGAGAGCGAGCTTGCCCGCAGGAAGGAGGAGTTCGATGCCGCCACCGCCACCATGAGCGAGGGCATCGTGCTCATCGGCGAAAAGCGGGTGATTTTAAGCATCAACCGGGCAGCTTCCCTCTTTCTCGGCGCAAAAAAGAGCTGCGTGGGACAGGATATCTGTGTTTTTGACCCCGCCTTCGGAGTGGAAGAGCTTTTAGAGAGAGCCGAGCGGGAGGGACACGCCGAACGGTCGGTGGAGCACAACAATCTGGAATACCGCATAAGCGCCAGCCCGATCTTTTCGGACAACAAGCCGGTGGGCTTTGCGCTCTTGCTTTTCGATGTCACC
>CAZGQH010000127.1:0-5330 GCA_964527575.1 uncultured Lachnospiraceae bacterium | reverse complement strand
GAGCTGCTTCAGGAAAAAGGCGTCTATCTGCCGGTCTTCGGCATGGTCAAGGACGAGTTCCATAAGACCCGGGCGCTGACCGATGAGGAATCGGAAATCAGTATTGCCCGGGAGCATTCGGTGTTTGTCTTTATCTATAAGATTCAGGAAGAGGTGCACCGCTTTGCCATCCGGAATATGAAGAATGCCAAGAGCAAAACCCTGACCCGCTCTTCCTTGGAAAAGATCGAGGGCATCGGTCCCCGCAAGGCGGCTCTGCTCCTCGCGCATTTCAAAACGCTGACCCGCCTTTCGGAGGCCTCTGTGGAGGAGATTGCCGCTGTGAAGGGGATCGGAGTCGGGGATGCACGGCGGATTTTAGACTATTTTGCCAAGAAACAGGCAGGTAAAACGGGAGCCGACTCCGAAGTGGCGAAAGAAGTTTCTTTGTCTGGTGAGTCTTCTGAGGAGGACCCTTTGGAAAAGAGCTCCGGTCACACCTTGCCGGAGAGCGATGTTTGAGAATGGAAACAGAAATAAGCGGGACGGTTGCCGAGGAAACTCTCTTTATCTCTCTCTGCGACGGTCCGAAGACTGAGGAGGTTATTCGATGCGGATTATTACGGGAAGTGCCCGCGGCACAAAGCTTTTGACCTTAGAAGGAGAGGAAGTGACCCGCCCCACGACCGAGCGGGTAAAGGAAGCGCTCTTTTCGATGATACAGTTTGATCTGGAGGGACGGCGGGTGCTCGATCTCTTTGCGGGCTCGGGACAGCTGGGGCTGGAGGCGCTCTCGCGAGGGGCGGCCAGCGCCACCTTTTGCGACATGAGCCGGGAAGCCTGCGAGATCATCAAAAAGAATGCCCAGAAGACAAAGCTTTACGAGAGGACGCGGATCCTGAACACCGATTATAAGGCGGTGATCCGGGGTTGTCAGGGAAGAGAGAAGTTCGATATTGTCTTCCTCGATCCGCCCTACGACAGCGATCTGGTGGAGGATGCGCTTGCCCGGCTTCTGCGTGCGGATATTTTGGCGGAGGGGGCGATTGTGATCTGCGAGAGCAATCGTGAAAAGCCCTTTGCCGCAAAGGGCTTTTCGGAGCGACGCTTTGCCAAGTATTCGAAGTCCTATATCACGCTGCTTGTCAGGGAAGCGGAAGAGGACGGGAGTTCACAATGAAGCGGGTGATGGTGAGCGGCAGCTTTGATCCCCCCACCCTCGGTCATCTGGCGCTGATGAAGCAGTGTGCGGTACTGTTTGATGAGGTGGTGGTCTGCCTCTTTCGGAATGTGGATAAGCGCGCTCTCTTCTCGGTGGAGGATCGGCTTTTGATGCTTCGCGCGATGGCGGAGGAGGCGGGGCTTTCCTCGGTCCGCGTGGACGCCAGCGACGGTTATGCCGCCGATTACGCCAGGGATCATGACATCGGCTTTGTAGTGCGGGGTCTGCGGGACGAGCGGGATGCCGCCTATGAGATTGAAATGGCACGGTACAATAACGGGCGCAACCCTGCGCTGGAAACGCTGCTTTGGGTAGCTCCTGCCGAGGACAGGAAAATTTCCTCCACCGAAGTGCGAAAGAAGCTTTTAGCGGGGGAGGATGCGTCCGGTCTATTACCGCCCGCGGTTCTTCGCATTGCCCGGGAATGTCTTACGGCCGATTCGTAGTGCTTTTTGAAAATGAAATAAGTGCCAAACGCCCAACAGACGGTATATCGCTCTGTTGGGCGTTTGGTTTTGGAAAAAAATTTTGAGAGTTTGCAATGCGGCAGAGGCAAACAGTAAGCGGCAGCGGTGGAATAATCCGGTTAAAACACAAGGCTTGCTGCGGGGGTTATTATCAAAGGTGCGGTGAGCGGCCCGATAAAAACAGGAAAGAGATTAACCTTTCTCGGAGATCGAATTTGACACGGCTGAGGTGAGTGCGGCTTTGTCTGCCGATAGAATCGGTCGTACTGCGACCTTCTTTTTGAAATCGTAAACGACGACGTGGCCGGCCATAACAAAAATGGCGTTCCTGCCAATAATCTTACAATTAAAAACCGTACGGGAAACGAAACGCTTATTCCCGGATCACGACTGTTGAGAGCGCAGCATAGGTGTCGGGTTGGATAAGCCTGTAAAAACAGGGAGAGTCCGTGGCGGAAGCTGCCGGACTTTACTTTTTTATGTGCGCGGAGAAAAAACTCCGCGCTTGTTTTTTTATATGAGCAGGAGGCAATATTCCGGCAGAAGTTCCTTTTTTTATAGGAATGTCTCAAACTTATGGTGAAAAAAATTGGGTTTGTTGTAAAAAAAGAATGAAAAACAGATTTTTATATAACATTTTATGGTAAAAAAGAACATAATTTCGAATTGATGACGAACAAAGAAAAAGCGTGTTCCGGTCGGTGAAAAAAAGTTCTTTTTCGCCGAAAGAAGGGGGCAAGAGGGTATTGCTTTGTGACGGTCTCCTGATTATAATAGGGTTGTGGATGAAAGTGGAGTGAAAAGGAGGAAAAGGGAGCGATGAGTCAGATCCTTGGCGAGTATCGCCATACGCTTGATGAAAAGAATCGCACCTTTCTGCCCTCCAAGATTCGCAGTGACATCGGAAGCGAATATGTGCTCACACGGGGACTGGACAAGTGTCTCACCCTTTATCCCATTGAGAGCTGGCAAAAATTTGACGCCAAGATCGAGGCGCTGCCTTCGATCAAGGCCAAAGCGGTCCGCCGCTGGATCTACGGCTTCTCCCAGTCGGGCACCGTGGATAAACAGGGACGGATTCTGATTCCTAGTGCATATGTGGAGTATGCCGGGCTGGGAACGAACATTGTTACCCTCGGTGTCGGCGACCATATCGAGATCTGGAGCGAAGAAGAATTCGAAAAGACGGTCAAGGGTATGGATGCCGCGGAGATTGAAGAAATACTGATTGATATGGGTATGTGATTTATGCCAGAGTTCTCCCACTATTCGGTTATGCTGCAGGAATCGATTGACGGTCTTTTGGTCAGGAAGGACGGCGTCTACTTCGACTGCACCGCCGGCGGCGGCGGACATAGCCTTGAAATTGCCAAGCGCCTCGGGGAGGGCGGTCGCCTGATCGCCATTGACCGGGACAAGGATGCGCTTGCCGCAACGAAGGCCCGCCTTGCCGAATATAGCCGTTATGTGACCCTTGTACATTCGAACTTTTCTTTCGCCCAATCAATTGCCGAGTCGTTGAACATAAACGGCGTCAACGGTGCGGTAATTGATTTGGGCGTATCATCTTACCAATTAAATACCGCAGAACGCGGTCTGTCTTATAGATACGATTCCTTTCTCGACATGAGAATGGATCGCGAATCTCCTCTGACTGCCTACGACGTGGTGAATACCTACGAAGAAGGGAGGCTGCGGGAGATCCTCTTTGAATACGGAGAGGAACGTTATGCGCGGGAAATCGCGCGGGAAATCGTAAAGTGCCGGGCGGAAAAACCGGTGGAGACCACAGGGGAGCTTGTGGAGATCATCCGCCGTGCCATGCCGCTCAAGGCGCAGGCCACCATGGGGCATCACCCCGCCATGCGCAGCTTTCAGGCGATCCGCATTGAAGTAAACGACGAGCTTGCGGTGATTGAACCGACTCTGCGCAGTCTGGTTTCGCTGCTTCTGCCGGGCGGCCGGCTTTCGGTCATCACCTTCCATTCCTTAGAAGACCGGCAGGTGAAAAAGACCTTTGCCGAGCTGTCATCGGGCTGTACCTGCCCGCCGGACTTTCCGGTCTGTGTGTGCGGAAAGAAGCCTCTTATCAAACTGATTACGCGAAAGCCGCTGCTTCCTTCGAAGAAGGAGCTGGAGGAAAACTCCAGATCCCACAGCGCCAAGCTGCGGATCATCGAAAAACTGTAAGGATCGATTGACAGAAGTCCCTGTCCGATACGAGGTACCCCTTATGAGCCCTTTGGAAAAGAAACAATCGGAAGAGTCTCCTCTTCAGGCACCGTCCGGCCTTCCGCTTTTCTCGCCTGCCGAGGCAGAGAGAGAGAAGAAAAAGGCTGCGGCCAGCATCGTGGCGACGCTTTTGGTGGTGACGGTTCTTCTGATGATCGCCATCTTTACGGCGGTCAAGCTCAACGAAGTGGCCATGGATATCTCAGACATCAGAAACGAAATCAACACACTGGAAAAGAAAAAGCGGGATCTGGAATCGGAGCTGGAAAAAAAGAACGATATGATTGCCTTCGAACAGCGTGCACAGAACGAGCTGGGTATGCTGAAGGGGCAGGGTATCACTACCGATGACCGGGAAGATAAAATCGAGTAAAGAATGTGACGGATGTGTAAAAAAGAAAATTAAATCCGCCCTTTATTCCTATTATCAGACAATTTTTCGACAGAAGGCGAATAAGATAGAAGGACTGTCCTCTCTCTTTTCCGCCGGTCGGAGGGAGAGGAGCGGCAGCAATCCTCTCCCTGTTTTTTTGAAAAGTGGTCTTCTTTTCAAAGAGCAGAGGGCGGGAGAGCGAGAATCAAGAACCCCGAAAGGCGAAGCACATGAACCAGAATCAAGATATCCGAAGTCACATCAACGGACGAATCCGCATCCTTTTTATCGTCCTCATTCTCATCTGCGGGATTATTGTAGCACAGCTCTTTTCCATGCAGGTCATTTCCTACGATTATTATCAGAATAAGGTGATCGCCAACATTCAGCAGGAAACGGTGATCAATGCCGTCCGCGGGATGATCTATGATCGGAACATGAATGTTCTGGCGGGCAATTCCACCG
This sequence comes from uncultured Lachnospiraceae bacterium, assembly GCA_964527575.1. Classification (GTDB taxonomy): domain Bacteria; phylum Bacillota; class Clostridia; order Oscillospirales; family CAG-272; genus RGIG1993. Next base: position 592 of record CAZGQH010000127.1, on the reverse strand, counting down.
CCTACCGGGTCTTTATTTCGCCGGTAGACATTCAGGCCGACGATACCGAAAACCTCGATCACGCAAAGCTGATTGCGAAAACCCTTTCGGAGATTCTGGATGTGGATTACGAGGAGGTTTTCAACCGGACGCAGAAGCCCAACCGCAAGGACGAAACCATCAAGAACAAGGTGGACAAAGAAACGGCGGATAAGGTGCGGGCCTTCATCGACGAGAACGGATTCGAAACCGAAATTTATCTTCAGGCTTCTACCGTGCGTTACTATCCCGGCGGGGATCTTGCGGCCAATGTGATCGGCTCTATGGGAACCGACTCCGGTCTGTTCGGTCTGGAACTACAGTATAACGAATATCTGTCGGGGACCAACGGGAAATATATCACCACCAAGAACGGACAGAGCCAGAGTCTGCCCTCTACATACGAGTACTACATCGCAGCCAACGACGGGCTGAATCTGGTGTCTACCATCGATTCAACGCTTCAGAGAATGCTGGAAGCGCAGCTCTACAATGCCTATGTGAACGCCGATGCGGGAAACAAGGTGGCGGGGATCGTGATGGATGTGAATACCGGCGAGGTGCTGGCTATGGG
>CAZGQH010000126.1:0-5343 GCA_964527575.1 uncultured Lachnospiraceae bacterium | reverse complement strand
GCAGAATCCCGATGCCACCATCACCGCCACGGTGGATGTCACCGAGCTGATGGGTGCCGAAATCTATCTCTATCTGAACTCCACCGAGGACTGCAGCCTCACCGCCCGTGTTTCGCCCCGCTCCACTGCCAGAAGCGGCGATACCATCAAGGTTGCCTTCGATGCCGCCCGTATCCACCTCTTCGATAAGGATACGGAGAAGTGTATCATCCACTAAAAGAACGTCCTCATAGACTTTGGTCTTTGATCGGTTGACTTAAACCATAACAAAAACGGTTCCGGAATCCGGAACCGTTTTCTGTTGCTTTTTTGTAAAAAAGTTTCTTTTTTGATCTACAGCGATTCATTCTTGACAAGAATCAACTTTTGTTTTATAATATCAATGTAAGGGACACCTACACGGTGGCGGCTGCTCCTTCTCTTTTCGGAAGGAGTCTTCTTTGCTCCTTTCAGTTTTACGGAAAGGAGTTGGTGCCTATGATATTATCATGCGCGCCTTGTGGTCTCTGCAGTGGTTACATAGGAAGCGCTGTTCGCGTTTTGTGTGCTTATCGTTGCGATCGTTGATCTGTGTCTTAACAGAACAGACCGGCGATAAAAAACACAAAATAAAGAGAAATAACCGCCTCACTTCTACATAAGGCGATTATTTCTTAATCAATTCATTGTGGGAGCAGCCGTCATCGGTGTTCCTTACACTTATATTATAACGATATCCCAAAAATTTGTCAAGAGTTTTCCTTATAAATCCCGGATTTCTCCGGGATTTTTTTATTATGCCTTTTTGTGCAGATGCACATGGGAGAGCGATTCGTAGAACTCAAAGTCGAGCAGGCGTACCATATCGTCCAGCTCGTTGTCGCCCATCACCGTCGTGCGGCCATCGGCATACTCCCGATCGATTTCTTCCTTCATCTTCAGCACCACCGGATGACGCTTGTCGATGGTCTCTTCACCCCGCAGGCCATAATAGCCGTTGATCCAGTGAGCCACCCCGGCAAGACCGCTGTGAGAATCCACCGCCACCGTAGCCGGACGGCCGAGCAGCTTCTCGGTATTGAAGATGTTGTAAATTTCCTCATCCTTCAGAAGGCCGTCGGCATGAATGCCCGCCCGGGTAACATTGAAATTACGCCCCACAAAGGGAGTCTTGGGCGGAATCTCGTAGCCGATCACCCGCTCAAAATATTCGGCAATCTCGGTGATGACCGGCAGCTCCATGCCGTCGGTAGTGCCCCGCAGGGAAGCATACTCGATAACCATCGCCTCCAGCGGGCAGTTGCCGGTGCGCTCCCCGATGCCGAGAAGCGAACAGTTCACGCCCGAGCAGCCATAGAGCCAGGCGGTCGAGGCATTGGAGACCGCCTTGTAAAAGTCGTTATGACCGTGCCACTCCAGCATATCGGAGGACACGCCGGCGTAATGCTGCAGGCCGTAGATAATCCCCTGTACACTGCGCGGCAGCGCCGTTCCCGGGAAGGAAACGCCGTAGCCCATGGTATCGCAGGCACGGATCTTGATCGGGACCCCCGCCTCATCCCCCAGCTTCACAAGCTCGGTCGCAAAGGGCACGACAAACCCGTAAAAGTCGGCACGGGTCACATCCTCAAAGTGGCAGCGGGGACGGATCCCGTGGTCGAGCGCGCTCTTCACGATGCCGAGGTACTTCTCCATCGCACTCTTCCGGGTCAGACCCATTTTGTTGTAGATATGATAGTCGGAGCAGGAAACCAAGATTCCGGTCTCCCGGATACCGATCGACTTCACCAGCTCAAAATCCTTCTCATTGGCTCGGATCCAGGTAGTGACCTCCGGCGCCTCAAAACCGAGGGCGAGACACTTTTCCACCGCCAGCCTATCCTTGGGGGAATAAACGAAAAATTCGCTCTGCTTAATCTTTCCCTTGGGACCGCCCAGCTTGTGAAGCAGCTTGAAGAGATCCACGATCTGCTCGGTGGTAAAGGGCGAGGTAGACTGCTGTCCGTCCCGGAAGGTGGTATCGGTAATCCAGATATCCTTCGGCATATTGATCGGCACGTTGCGATGGTTAAAGGAAATTTTCGGAATCGAATCGTATTCAAAAAGGTTGCGGTAAAGATTGGGCTCCTCCCGCTCCTGAAGCTCGTACCGATAGGCCGCCTGCTCCAAAAGATTGGTATGCTCGGAAAACTCCAGCCGTCTTGCTTCCTCGTCGATCATCTTACCCTCCCCTTCCCCGTATTTTTTCGGCAGTCTTCGAAAAAATTTCAAAAACCGGTTAAAAACAAAAAATTTTTTTACGGAGATTTCCTATTTCCAGTCGATTTTTCTTTCTATTATACTTCAGAGGAAAAGTTCTGTCAATAGGTAAGTTCGATAAAGAAGAAGGAGGTGACACCGTCGATTCCCGACAGTTCGTCGGAAAAAATCAGTGAGACCGGCCGTACATCCGCTTTTTCCGCTGCGCCAAAGAGGCAGACTTCTTTTTCTTCGGCGACAATGCGGAAAAGACCGCGGCAATCACCAGCGCTGCCAGCACCACCAACAGACGGGTTCCGATGGTGAAAAATTCGTTGTGCGAGGAGAAAAGCGACACAAAAAAAGGAATCAGAGCAAAGACTGCCCCGCCCAGAAGGCCGCCTAAGAAGCCAAGGCCCATCTTTCTCGCCGAAAAGCCCACAACCGCGGCTCCCAAGCCCAGCGCCACAAAGGCAGCCGGTAAGGCAGCCGCCGACGGGTCTTCTAAGGAGAGAGCCAGCGCCGTAATCAGGAAAAGGGAAATAAATGCCGAGAGATGACCGATCAATGCCGAAAGAAGAGAGCGCACGATAAGTCGGTTCGCCAAAACAAACACCGCCTTTGATTCTTTTTGTCCATTTCTATGCGGCTTGTCAACCGTTTATGTTTGAAAGCGCGATGACCGCCGCATTTTCCCTACCCCCTTTCACCGCTTACCGAAAAATTACGTATTCCCCTGTCAATTTACCGCACAATCCCAATAAAGTCCCCTGCGCCTGCCTGTTATCCTCCCTCAATACCTGCCCAGTACCGGATGAAATATCCTCCACAGCGAGGCCTCACCCGCCGCAAAACGGCGGAGTAAACGGTTTCTCCATAGTACGCGCATCTTCCTTCGTCATCGGCACAAAGCAGGCCTTTGCCTTGTCTTTATCCTGACAATACCGCCATTCCTTGCCGCAGTTCACACTTCATTGATCCGATTAAAAGCAAGACAAAAAGTCGGATTCCGTGCCTTATCAGACACGGAATCCGACTTTTTTATTCAAAAAAACAATTTTTCTCAGAAAGAAATCACTCTTCGGTCTTTTCGTCTGTCTTTTCATCGGGAGTATCTTCCTTGGCAGGAAAACCCTCGGCAGGAACTTCGCCCTCGGCGGATGTTTCGGCCGGAGCGGGGATCGCCGCTTTTTTGCCGCGCTTACCCTTGCGGCCGGCTCCCAGCTTTCCGGCCTCTTCCGCACGTTTGGCTGCCTCCTCGGCCTCCTTGGCGGCGCGCTCGGCAGCCGCTTTTTCCTCTTCCGCCGCTCTCTGGGCGGCAGCGGCGGCACGGGCAGCTTCGTCGGGCACATCCACACAGCGGACGGCCGACTTCAGAATCCGCATGCGGGTCTTGTCTTTGCCAGTTTCGATCATGCAGGTCTCTTCCTTGATGCTGATGATCTTGCCGATAATGCCGCCGATGGTCGTGATTTCATCCCCAACCACCAGATTGTCGCGCATATCTTTGACTTCCCGCTCCTGCTTTTTCTGGGGACGGACAAGGAAGAAATAAAAAGCCGCCACCATAACTACCAGCATGATGATGGTCAGCCAGCTTCCGCCCATCGAACCGGTGGAGCCTTCCAAAAATGCCGGAAGATTAAATATCATATTTCAATAAACCTCCTGTGATTTTAATCCTAAATCAGATTTATTATACAATACAAAAATACCCTTGTCAAGCAGTTTTTTCGGAAAGAAACCGACAGCCTTCAAAAAACGAGAGAACTCAGGAGAAAAAGCGGAAAACCGATCGGGCGGGAAGCTCTTCCCGGCAACCCGCCGAAAACCCGCCAAAGCGCTGTACAAATTCCCGCCGGAGGATCGAACAGATGCCGATATCGCGAAAGCTGCCCTTCACGAGCATACCCTCCCGCCGGACACCCTCAAAAACCATTCCGTTTTTCTCCATCACCCGCCGGGAAGCGGTATTCTCCACCATATAGCGCGCCTCCACCCGATTGAGGCCGAGGTCGCAGAAGGCCCAGCGAAGAAGAAGCCCCAGCGCCTCGGTGGCAAGACCCTGCCCCCAGTAATGCGGTGAGAGTACATAACCCACCTCTGCCGCCCGGTTAGTCGGGTCCAGCCGTGTGAAACCGCAGGTGCCGATCATCCGGTTCTCCCCCTTTACCACCAGTGCAAAATCAAAGAAGCAGTGCTCCCGGTACTGCCGCTTCAAATCCTCCACATACTCCCGGGTATAGGAAGGGGAGGGATGAGGATTCCACAAAAGATAGCGAGTCACCTCGGAACAGCGGGAATACTCGTACATGTCAGCCGCATCCCGCCGGTCGATCCGCCGAAGAAGAAGATGCTCGCTTTCCAGCACCGGATACCGGTCAAAAATCGAAAGAAGCTTTTCCACGCGCCACGCTCCCTTTTTCACAATCTTTTCTATCGATGATTATACACAAGAGCGCCTCCCAAATCAAGGACTAATCTTATTTTTTTCAGAGCAGCTTCACCCAAATTTCATAAAACAACTTGCAAAGCTTTGGGATATGTGCTATAATAATTATCGTCTCTGACAGAATAAAACATTCCCCTTTGCAAGGAAGACGGTACGGAAAAGTTCGCCGCTGTCGGCACGAACAGGCCTGTTCTGGTCTGAACGGTGTTTTTTCCTCATATATATGGGTTGCCTTCCGCAGCTTTTTGCTGCAAGAAAACTTTTTCGAGGTGACCCATGACACATAACCTCCGCGCTGAGTTTGAGAAAAACCGCCCTTTTGTCTTTGCCGCGGCAGGCTTTCTCTTCGGAGTACTCCTCTTTGCCCTGCTCGGTTACGACGCCTTCGGACAGGTATCCCCGCCGATCTTTTCGGCTTTTGCCTTTTCCAATCCGGCAATCGCTCTGATCGCGGATTTTGCCGGAGAGGCCAAGCTCTTTCTTTTGTTGGCCGGCCTCTCGCTGCTTCTGCGCTCTGCGCTGCCCGCTCTTTTCTTCCTTGCTCTGCGGGGCGCCTACTTCGGCCTCTCCGCCTCCTATCTCTACGGTGCCGCCCCGCTGCCCTTCTATCTTGTTTATGTCCTTCTGACTGCGGCGGTAAAAGTAAGCCGCGTAGAACGCCAGGGGGTGATAGA
>CAZGQH010000125.1:0-5346 GCA_964527575.1 uncultured Lachnospiraceae bacterium | reverse complement strand
AGTCTCATCATCTACGACGATATCGGCCGGGGCACCTCCACCTTTGACGGCATGAGCATCGCCAAAGCGGTGGCGGAATACACCGCCGGCAAAAAGATCGGGGCCCGTACCCTCTTTGCCACCCACTATCACGAGCTCTGCGAGCTGGCCGATCGGGTCGATGGCATCGTCAACTATTCGGTCATCGCCAAGAAAAAGGACAAGGGCGTGGTCTTTCTCCGAAAGATCGTGAAGGGCGCGGCCGACGACAGCTACGGCATTGAGGTCGCCCAGCTGGCCGGCGTTCCCTCCCCCGTGGTCAAGCGGGCAAGAGAGGTGCTTACCGAACTGGAAAAGAAAGGCGAACGCCCCCGGCCGGCCGCCGAGCCTGTCGGTGAAAACATCACCTTTGACGACTACCTCCACAAGGAGGTCATCGACAAGCTGAAAATGACCGACCTTGAATCCCTGACCCCGCTGGAGGCACTCAACCTCCTGTCCGAGCTGCAAAAGCTGCTTAAATAAACGATTCACTCTGAATGGAAAGGAAGATCGCATGAAAACGAACCAGAAAAGAAGCTTCGGCGTCCGGGTGCTTCTCACCATCGGCAAGATCACCCTCTTTATTTTGGCCTTCCCCTATCAGATCGTCATCAACCGCAAGGAGGGGCGCTTTTCGGTGCGTTCGCTCCTCGGCTGCCTCTCTCTTGAAAGCGAAAAGCGGCCGACCGAAGATTCGGCCGAACCGGAGGGTGAAAAGAAAAAGCTTTCCGGCAAGACCTTTACCCTCTCGATTCCCGGCTTTTCGGTAACCGAGTTTCGGAAGAGTCACGGCAAAAAGAAAGAGGACAACCAAGCGGAGGCGTAAACCGACTTCGCATTGTATAAGAGAGCCCGGGAAAGGAGTGTGAGAAATGGGCATTATCAATCAGCTTGATTTTCAGGTTGCCAACCTGATCGCTGCCGGCGAAGTGGTGGAGCGGCCGGCCTCCTGCGTCAAGGAGCTCCTCGAAAATTCCCTCGACGCCGGCGCCACCGAGATCACGGTGGAGATCAAACGGGGCGGCATCTCCTTTCTCCGGGTCGCCGACAACGGCTGCGGCATGGCCAAGGAGGATCTGCCGATCTCGATCAAGCGCCACGCCACCAGCAAGATCAAAACCGCCGCCGACCTGGACGGCATCGCCACTCTGGGCTTCCGCGGAGAGGCCTTGGCCGCCATCGCCTCGGTCTCGCATCTGCGGATTATGACCAAGCGAAAGGCCGACCGATACGGCTCGCTTCTGGTTGCGGAGTACGGCAAGGTCACCGATATTCTCGAGGCGGGCAGCAAAAACGGCACCACCGTCATTGTGGAGAATCTCTTCTCCAATGTGCCCGCCCGCCGCAAGTTCTTAAAGCGGGACGCCTCGGAGGCGCTGGCCGTCTCGGGGGTTGTGGAGAAGCTTGCCGTCTCCCGGCCGGACATCGCCTTCAAGCTGATTGTCGACGGCAACTTAAAGTTCGCCACCCCGGGGGACAACCGCCTTCTGTCGGCGGTCTACGCCGCCTTCGGCAAGGACTTTGCCGAGAAGCTTGTCAAGGTGCAGGGTGAGACCGAGGGGATCCGGGTGATCGGCTATGTCTGCCGCCCGGAATCGGTGCGCTCCAACCGGACAGGACAGAACTTCTTCATCAACGGCCGCTATGTGCGCTCCAAAACCGCCACCGCCGCCTTAGAGCAGGCCTTTGACTCCTACTGCGAAGTGGGCAAATTTCCCTTCTGCACCCTTTTTATCGAGGTACATCCGACTTTTGTGGACTTGAATGTCCACCCCACCAAGCTGGAGGTCAAATTCTCCAACGAGCGGGCGGTCTTCGACGCGGTCTACTGCGCGGTGCGCAACACCCTCACCGACCGGTCCGAAAAGGGCGAGCCCCTCCTCGAGCCCCGGCGGGTCACCCCCACCGAACGGGGACTCTACAACGCCTTTGTTCCCATCGAGGATCGGCTGGAAAATACCCCAACCGCCCCTTTGACCAGACAGACCGCCCTCGACGAGCCCAGTCTCAGCGATCTTCTTCCCCCCGACACCGGCTTCGGAAAACAAGCGGGAAACAGAAACGCGAATCCTCTGCCGGCAAAGCCGGCGGAAGCTGCGGCACCCCCGGCGGCAGAAGAGACGGTCAAAATCGACGCCTTCCCACCTTCTTCCGAACCGGAAAAGGGCGAAAAGAAAGTGGACAGGCTTCCCCCTGCCGGAGATTTCCTCGCCGATCTCGCCCAGCTCACGGCCGATGCGGCACTCGAAGAACAGCTCGGATGTGACGAAAAGCCCGCTTCTGCCGCCCGTCCGACTCTTGCGGAAAGGATTCCGGCGGAAGCTGTCCCGCCCGTCCGTGACAGTCTTCCCACAGCAGGCGAGCAGGCCCTTTCCCGGCAGGAGCAGCCCGCCGTTACGCCCGACACTTCTTCCCAACCCGAGAACACCGAGAGCGCCCTTCCCCCCTATCGGATCATCGGCGTGGCCTTTCAGGCCTATATCATGGTGGAATACGGGGATGTGACCCTGATTCTCGACAAGCACGCCGCCCACGAGCGGATCCTCTTCGAAAAGATGAAGAAAAACCGGGCACAAAGCCGGGAAAAGGCGGCCACGCAGCTCCTTCTGATTCCCCTCACCCTCCCCTTCTCTCCCGAAGAACGGGCGGCCCTGGCGGAATACGAAGAGGAGCTTATACAAAACGGCTTCCAGTATACCCTCACCGAGACCGGCGCCATCCTCACAGGCACCCCCGCCGGCTTTTCCGCCGATGAGACCGCCGACATGCTGGCACTTCTGGCCGAGCGGCTGGCAGAGGGCACCGGAAGCGTGGAGGTCTCCCGTTCGATTTTCTACGAAAAAGCCCTCTATCAGGCCTCCTGCAAGGCTGCCATGAAGGCCGGCATCCCCGACACGCCCGAGAACATCAAGTGGCTGGTGGAGGAAGTGCTCAAAAATCCCGCTATCCGCTACTGTCCCCACGGACGGCCGATTGCTTTCGAGCTCTCCCGCAGGGACATGGAAAAATTCTTCAAGCGCACCTGACCCGCGCACAAGTATCAGAGAAAGGTTTGGACTTATCATTGTTCAAGGTATTGAAAAAAGAAGGAAAGGCCCGCCGCGGCCATTTTGAAAGCGTCCACGGCAGTGCCGAGACCCCGGTCTTCATGGATGTGGGCACCTGCGCCGCCATCAAGGGAGGCGTCTCCACCGACGACCTTCGGGAGATCGGCTGTCAGATCGAGCTTTCCAACACCTATCATCTCCATATCCGCCCCGGCGACGGGCTCATCAGGAAGCTCGGCGGTATCCACAAGTTCTTCAACTGGTCGAAACCGGTTCTCACCGACAGCGGCGGCTTTCAGGTCTTTTCTCTGGCCAAGCTCCGCAAGATACGGGAAGAGGGCGTCTCCTTCCAGTCCCATATCGACGGCAAGAAAATCTTCATGGGGCCGGAGGAGAGCATGCAGATTCAGTCGAATTTGGCCTCCACCATCGCCATGGCCTTTGACGAATGTATCGAGAACCCCGCCGAATACCCCTATGTCAAAGCCTCCTGCGACCGTACCTACCGCTGGCTGATCCGCTGCCGGGACGAGATGAAGCGCTTAAACTCCCTGCCCGATACCATCAACCCCCAGCAGATGCTCTTCGGCATTAATCAGGGCAGCACCTACGCCGACCTGCGGATCGAGCATATGAAGAAGATCGCGGAGCTGGATCTCGACGGCTACGCCATCGGGGGTCTTGCCGTGGGCGAGTCTGCCGAGGAGATGTACGCCACCATCGACGCGGTGGAGGAATACATGCCGGCCGACAAGCCCCGCTATCTGATGGGCGTGGGCACACCGGTCAATATTTTGGAGGGCGTCTTTCGCGGAGTGGACTTCTTCGACTGCGTCATGCCCTCCCGCAATGCCCGCCACGGCAATCTCTTCACCTGGAACGGCAAGATCAACATCATCAACGAGCGCTACTTTGACGACCCCCGTCCCATCGACGAAAACTGCAAATGCCCCACCTGCCGCAGCTATTCGCGGGCCTACCTCCGCCACCTCTTCAAGGCTCACGAGGAGCTGGGCATGCGCCTTGCCGTCCTGCACAACCTCTATTTTTACAACGAGCTCATGCAGGCCATCCGAGACGCCCTCGATGAAGGGCGCTACACCGAGTTTTACCGCCATTACCGGGAGATTCTCGACGAGCGCTGCGACGACTGACCTTCGACACGCATCTTGACGGTTCTTTCTCCTCTCACGCTGCGGCCCCGCGCCGCCTGTCCGCCTTTTTCCTTTTTTCTAACAACACCTTTTCCCCTAAATAACAAAGACCCGGCGGCCGTAAGGCCGCCGGGTCTTTGTTATTTCTGCTTTCGGCATCTTTTCTCTCAAGAATGACTCGCCTTCTCTTTCGGTGTTTTGCGCGTTGAGACATACCGGCCAGGCTCTTGGAAGAAAGCTTCAGCGCTTTCCCGAAAACTCCTCTCTCTTTCGGAAGGCAAAGGAAAGGGAAAAGAGCGCCGCCATGATGGCCAGCACTGAAAGCTCGGGGAGCCATTCGAAAAACGACTGATCGAGGGTGAAGAGCTCATAAAGATCCATTCCCATATGGACAAGAAGCGGAAGACCGAAGAGAAGATGGAGAAAGAGGAGATTTTGGATTTTCCCGTAAAGGGTCAGTGCATAAAGAAGCGGCACGGCGAGATAGAGAAGGACGCAGAGAATCGTGTGAAGCATACCCTCAAATGTCAATGCCTTGACCACAAAGAAAAATACGCCCATGGCCAGCGGCAGAAGCGTCAGTTCGGGAAGACGGCTTCCGAAAAAGAGAACAAAGACGAGAAAAAGAAGCGAAGCCGCCGCCAGATTGACATAATAGACCCAGAAAACAAAGGGCGTGACCGCAGCCCTGCTGTAATAGAAGGTGCGGAGCAATCCGCAGAGAAGCATCAGAGAGACCGACAGAATAGCCGCAGGCGATCTTTCGTCAATGACAAAGAAACTTTTTTTCATACACTTTTTCCTTTACGCGCCGGATGCGCACAGTTATTCCCACCGGAAAGCGCCGGGAGAGACGCCCGGTAAGAGACAGGAAGGGTGCAGTCGCTCACCGAGCCTCGGACAGTTGCGGCAAACGGCTGGTTTGCCGCCGGCCGAATTCTCTTTCCAAAGGCCAGAAGATCTGCTGAATTATCTTCCGGCCGACCCTTCTCCCGATAAAAAACGCGGCATAGTCGAAAAACTATGCCGCGTAAGAAGAAACCAAATATCGTCTTTGACGATTACTTAATCTCCACGGTAGCGCCAGCAGCGGTGAGATCCTCTTTCATCTTCTCCGCGTCAGC
>CAZGQH010000124.1:0-5368 GCA_964527575.1 uncultured Lachnospiraceae bacterium | reverse complement strand
CGTCGGTCCAGTTTTCATAGCAGGAGGCTCCCAGAGCAGCGGCGGCCAGTGCCCCAGTCACATCCGATCCTCCGCGGGAGAAGAGGTGATAGCTACCGTCGGGCAAAACGCCGTAAAAACCGGGAATCACCATGCGGGGATACGCTTTTGCCAACGCACGGAGAGCGGCATAGGAGCGCTCGTAATCCACACGGCCGTCATAGCCGAAGTAAAGCCAATCGGAAGCGTCCACAAAATCGTAATGAAGAAAGGATGCCAACAGATTGGCATTCAGAAATTCGCCCCGTGAGACGATGTAATCTGCCGAAGCTTTGCGCGTCAGACTCTCCCGTATGATAGAAAGCTGCTCCTCCAGAGGATAGTCCTCCTCGGAAAGGGAACAGAAAGCGGCGATCTCCCGAAAGCGGCCGGCGATCCTGTCAAAAATATCGTCGAAACCCACGCGATAGCGGATATGGGCATGGCAGATATAGAGAAGATCGGTGATTTTGTTGTCCTCGGGAAAGCGTTTTCCCGGAGCCGATACCACGACCACGCTGCGTTCCGGGTCGGATTCCACGATATGTTTGACGCGTAAAAAGGCCTCGCCTCCGGAAAGGGAAGAGCCTCCGAATTTGACAAGCTTCATATAAGCCTCCGAAAAGATGGAATAGAGGAATGAACACGCAAAAATCGGTTTACTCTATGATAAGAATCCAGAAAGGAAATAAATATGGAGTATTACAGCACAAGAGACCGAGCGATCCGAAGAAGCGGAGCGGCGGCTCTTTTAGAAGGACTCGCTCCCGATGGCGGCCTCTATCTTCCCGAGAGATTTCCCGCCTTTCCTCTCGAAAAATTATTGTTTGCAAACGAGTTTGCGATAGCCGCCGAGATTCTCGCCCTGTATTTCGATGACATCCCCCGGGAGGAACTCGATCGGATGGTGACAGAGGCTTACTGCAAGCGTTTTCCGAACGGCCTTGCACCCCTTGTCCCGGTTGGCGATACCGATTTTTTGGAACTCTGGCACGGCCCCACCTGTGCTTTCAAGGACATCGCGCTATCGCTTCTCCCTTATCTTCTCACAAAAGCGGCCAAAACATGCGAAAACTCGGACAGACTCCTTCTTCTCACCGCCACCAGCGGCGATACCGGCAGCGCAGCGCTGGCCGGATTTTCAAAAGTTCCGGGAATCTGTACGCTGGTATTTTATCCTGCCGACGGTGTCAGTCCGCTTCAGGAGGCTCAAATGCTCTCCTTTCGGGGAGAGAACGCCCGGGTAATCCCCATCGCAGGAAACTTTGACGACGCCCAGCGGGGCGTTAAAAAGCTCTTCCTCAGCCGGACTCCTCCGGGCTGTCGCCTGACCAGTGCCAATTCGATCAATATCGGACGGCTGATCCCCCAGATTTCCTATTATTTTCTGGCCTATCGGTCTCTTCTCCAAAAAAGCCGCATAACTGCAGGGGCACCGGTGAATTTTGTAGTGCCGACCGGCAATTTCGGCAATATCCTGGCAGGCTATCTGGCCGGGAAAATGGGACTGCCCATCGGCAGGCTAGTAATAGCCTCCAACCGCAACCGCATTTTGACCGACTTCTTCTCCGATGGAATCTACGATCCCCGGCGGGAATTTTATTTAACTTCCTCTCCCTCGATGGACATCCTGCATCCAAGCAATCTGGAGCGCCTTCTGACACTATACTTCGGTACGCAAAAAACGGCAGCGTGGACAGATATCCTTGCGGAAAAAGGCTTTTTTGCGCTCTCTTCTGACGAGCTTGCAGATTTACAAAAGAAATTTTCCGCCGAATGGACAAACGAAGCCGAAACGGCTGCAGCAATCCGGTTTCTCTTTGAAAAATACAACTACCTTGTAGACCCGCATACTGCTGTGGCTTTCTCTGCCTGCCAGAAATGGCGAAAAGAAACGACGGATACTTGTCCCACCGTGGTGCTCTCCACTGCCTCCCCCTTTAAATTCCCCCGCTATGTATTGTCCGCGCTGGGAGAGACTTGCGGAGAAGACGAGATCGCCGCCCTTCCTGTCCTTCAAAAGAAGAGCGGGTGGCCGATTCCGCTGCCGCTGGCCGAGGCCACCAAAAGAGGGAAGCCTGAACGAGGAAAAGTTTATGCTACGAAAGAGATGTCCGCTGTTCCGGAAGAAATGTGGAAGGAAAAGTCATGAAATCATCATCCGTCACATTCCGGGTACCCGCCACCACCTCCAACATGGGACCCGGTTTCGATACCTTTGGCTGCGCCTTTGCGCTTTACAACCGTTTTACACTTTCCCCCGCAGAAGAAAACCGGATCGTGGGAAGCGACCCTGCTTTTGCCGGCGAGGAAAACCCCTTTTTGACCGGCTTCCGGGAAGCGTGCCAAAAAGCCGGCGTCAAGGCGCCGGCGATTCAGGTGGTGATGGAGACCGACATTCCTTCCACCGGGGGACTCGGTTCCTCGGCCTCGCTGCTTGTGGGAGGGATCGGCGGTGCCAACCGGCTTCTCGGACTGGGAATGACCAAATCGGAGATCGCTGAGCTTGCCAGCCGCTTGGAAGGCCATCCCGACAATGCGGTGCCGGCGGTCTTTGGCGGCCTCCGGGCTGCTCTTCTTGACGAAAATACGCTTTGGCAGGTGGCCTATCCTTTGTCCACCCGCTGGCGCTTCTGTGCTCTGATTGCGGATTTCACGGTCTCCACGCGCCGCTTTCGGGCAATGCTGCCAGAACATATTTCGCGCTCCGACGCTCTCTTCAACAGCTCCCGGGCCGCTCTCTTGCCGGCAGCACTTGCCGGGGAGGATCCTTCGCTTCTTACTGCAGTCCTTCACGATCGCCTGCACGAGCCCTACCGCCTTCCGGCGATTCCCGACGCTGCCTTCCTTCGAGATCTTATAACCGAGCTTGGCGCCTGCGGCTTTTTTCTCAGCGGCAGCGGCTCCACCTGCATGGCGATATATACCGAAGAAGACTTTCCAACGCGCCTCACGCGTGCCCTTGCTTCTCCCGTCATTTCCGGTAAGCTGACCAACCGCTGGCGTCCGCTTCCGCTCGTTGTTGACTGGGAAGGACTCTCTTTCCCGTGATCTATCTTTTACGCGGTACTGTCAAAAATCCTCCTGACGCATAGAATAAAAGCAGAGAGGCGGAAGTCTCCCTTCCGTCTTTCAACGATCTACACAGGAGGATCCTATATGCCTGATAACAGAGGTTTGCATGATTGCGGCCCCCGCCGCGAGAATGTATGTATTGATTCGTACAGAATCCTGGACAGCTGCAAGGATAAGGATTGCTTCGAGGATACCAAGCTTTTGCTCACCGACTACGGTCAGGAGATTATCGATAAAAGCGGTTCGGTAAGGGTAGTGTGTACCGAAATTCTTTGGACCGACATCACGATCGACCCCGTGAAGTTCAACAAGGGATTCTATCAGGTAAACATCCGCTACTATACCAAGGTCATCCTGGAGGCATGCGTCTGTCTCGGAAAAGTGCAGGAGATCGAGGCCATCGCCGTCAACGACAAGACCGTCGTTCTCTTCGGCGGCGAAGGCGGCGTCAGCACCTTCCGGAGCAGCGACAATCCCGGCGATTTCTGTATGTGCAAAAACGACGAGACCAAGCTTTCCGGAAAACCCAGTGTCGTGGTGGAAGTGGTCGATCCCATCGCCCTTTCGGTAAAGGTCTGCGAGCAGGAGCCCCCCCACTGCTGCTGTTGCTGCTGTTCGGCAGAAGAGCTGCCCGGCAGTGTTCTCAGCCGTCTGAGCGGAAGTCTCTCTTCTGCCCGGGGCTGCAAAAACGTCTACGTGTCGCTGGGCTTCTTCTCGGTCATCCGCATGGAGCGCCCCGCTCAGCTTATCGTATCGGCCAACGAGTACTGTGTCCCCGACAAGGTCTGCCCCAAGGTGACCGAAGAGGACCCCTGCGCCATTTTTGCCAAAATGAGCTTCCCGGTCAACGAGTTTTCTTCCGGCTGCCCCTGCGAACCCAAGTGCTGCTGAAGAATTGCGAAAAACCTTCAATAGGCCCCCGAACCCTTCCGGTTCAGGGGCTTATCCCTTTTTTCCGGGTGAGGGAAGAGTGGACAAACCCGAAAAACTGTGCTATAATGCGGTAACCGAACCGGGAGGTAACGAGATGAACAACGAAAAGAATATCCTCACATTATGCAAAAAGCTGCCCTTTTGGGAGAAGCTTTCTCCGGAAGAGAAAGAAGCGGTGTCGAGAATCGCCGTACTTCGCAGCTATCAGAAGGGAGAGCCGGTTTTCGGCTGTCAGGACAGCTGTCTTGGCTTGATTCTGATGAGCAGCGGCGTTCTGCGCGCCTATCTTCTGTCGGAGGAGGGACGGGAGGTGACCCTTTTCCGTCTGGAAAAGGAAGATGTCTGTGTGCTCTCTGCCTCCTGCGTCTTACAACAGATTACCTTCGAAACACAGCTGGTTGCCGAGCGGGACTGCGAGCTTCTGATTCTCGGTGCCGGTCTTCTGAAGGAACTCATGGAAAAGAATATTTACCTGCGATGCTTTGTTTATGAGCTTATCACCATGCGCTTTTCTTCCGTGATGTGGACGATGCAGCAGATTCTTTTCGCCCGTTTCGACCGGCGGCTTGCCACCTTTCTTCTGGCAGAGGAAAAGCGGACAGGAAACCGGAAAATCTCCATGACCCATGAGGAAATCGCCCAGCAAGTCAGTTCCGCCCGGGAGGTAGTAGCACGGATGCTGAAGCGCTTTTCTGCCGAGGGCTGGGTGGAGCTTCGCCGGGGCGAAATCCTGCTCCTCGACAGAGAGGCTCTCGGTTCTCTGTAACAGCCCTTAAAAAGACAAAAATTTTTTTACGAGAATGCGACTTAGTCACGGTTTTTCCGCTTCTTACTTGCTATAATAAGACCATAAAACCGATTACAGGATAAGGAGAAGAAAAATGGCTGAATTGATTATTACGAAGGAAAATTTTGAAGAAGAGGTGCTGCGCGCCGACACGCCGGTACTGCTCGATTTCTGGGCCGCCTGGTGCGGTCCCTGCCGGATGCTCTCGCCGGTGATTTCCGAAATTGCAAAGGATTACGAGGAAAGCGTCAAGGTAGGAAAGGTCAATGTGGATGAGGAAGGCGAGCTTGCCGCCGCCTTCGGTGTTTCCAGCATTCCCATGGTTGTGGTGATGGAAAAGGGCAAGGTGGTCAACGCCACGGTAGGCTACCAGCCGAAAAGCGCCATTGAAGCGCTTCTTCCGAAAGGAGAGAACTGATCGTATGCTCTTTTTCCGATCTCCCTCGCGGACGGCGATCGATGCCGGAGCCGAGGAATACACAAAAACACCGGGCGCAATTCTTTTGGATGTCCGGACGCGGGAAGAATATGCTTCCGGGCGCCTGCCCGGAAGCA
>CAZGQH010000123.1:0-5425 GCA_964527575.1 uncultured Lachnospiraceae bacterium | reverse complement strand
TGCTTTAGTAATAATCGTCTTTTCTTCTGAATAAAGCAACTCACCACCAATCAGTGTTGCTATATCATCCAATGAAACATTTGACTCACTAGGAGTTAATACCTCCGAGGATATATCGGTTTTATCTTCTCCTTTGTCATATGATTCATCTGAAGCAGACACGCTAAATGGAACAAACAGTCCCAATACAAATGAAAGCATAATAATAATTGCAAGTGCTCTATTTTTCATGATATACCTCCGTTTCGATTAATCATTTGCGTATATTGGTTTGTTATTATTATCAATTTTTCTAATAACTTCTTCGGAAAACCATAATACTGATCCATTTGATGCATAATAAACTGTCAAAGTTACAGTTTGTCCTTCTTGGTCATGAATTTTATCAATCAATTTAATGACTATCTCTCCACTACACTCAGTAGATGGAAATGTAATATCAAAAGTTTCATAATAATTAGGGGTCTTTTCGGGGTAACCTATCCATCGTTCTTTTACATCAACATCATATTTTTCATCGGTATAGAAATCGGAATATTCCTTTTCAAAGATATTTTCCACATCATTAATCTTGCATCCTTCAGCAGAAATTTCAAGAAACATCGATTCTTCATCATGATTACGATCTCCGCCAATACCAATTTTCAGCGTTACTACCGTTTTCTCGCTTACCGATATTGATCTCTTTTCGATAGAAACATCAATTACATTTGAGTATTCACCCGGTCCACCCGCCATTCGAGATTTGTGATAAAATGGTTCATTATTTTGTCCGCAAGCTGACAGAAGAAAACAGGTAATAAACAAAAAACTTAGAATCTTTATTGCTTGGTTCATATAGTACCTCCGAATATCACATTCACACAATATTTTCACTTAAATAGCAAGATTAACGGGTATCTGCGGTTGGTGAACGGGTGAACATTGTAATTGCACTTTTTCATCATAGGGCAATCCCTCCTTAAAATAATATTCACCAAACCAGCGCACAGAGACAGCAGGCATTTCATCCCGACATCTCTGTGCGCTGAATTTTTTTGCCAAACATTCTCACACGGGACTTCTCGCATCTTGGTGAGAAGAACTCGGCAACATTAATCGCATCGCTAATCGCTGTCGGGTTTGTGTTTGTTTTCCTGCGGCTGTTGTATTGTGTTTTCATTATAACATGTTTGGAACAAATTGTAAAGCATGTTGGAAAACTTTTGTTTCTGTGTGGCGCTACCAATCAAAGCGAGTAAAAAGAAAAAAAGATACAAAAAAGTGATTGCATTCTGTTTAAATAGAATTATCCATAACTGCTCTCAACAGAAAAGACTCCATCACTTTATGAAATATTGTATCACAAATAAATGCTGTTGTCTATATAATATCATAACAAAAACGAATTCCGGGCTGATCAGGCGCTGTTTGCGCTGTTTTAACGACATTCCCATGGCAATTCTCGGTTAGCGATCTCCCACCCAAAGTAAAAAGATTCGGGCAGGCTCTGACGCGGCTCTTCCTCTCTCCCCCCAGCGAGAGGAGAGAGGAAGAGCCGAAGCATAACGGGGGCGGCCAAACGAAGCCCGCGGGTGCTGACTGCACCCGCGGGCTTCTTAAGATTTATTTTTTTTGATTGATTGGAGATATCAGCTCCAACTCACACCGTTTGCATCAGGCTCTCCGGTAACTGAAGCAGCGGAGGAGACCGCCGCTCCCGTCTTGCCCAGAACAATGACCGACGCACTCAAGGAAACCGGCATTCTGACCGCTGCTATTCCGGAAACGACAAGGTAATTATCCTTTTGCAGCTGGATCGTTTTGATGGTTTTATTGGCGGTCTGCGTGTTCGACGCTTCCCCGCTCATACCGCCGCTCTGACCGATGGCGATAACATAGCCTCCGGTATACTGATAGCCGCGCTCGGTATCGATGCTCGAGTCCGACCGCCCGGTCGAAAGAATGACCGATCGGCCGCCCGCGAAAAGAATCCCCGCATAGGCGGTTGTACTGTTGGAATCGAGGCCGTCCCCGCCTGCCAAAACATACAGCGTCCCTCCGGAGATCGAAATCGTCGTCCCCGAGGTCGCCGTTCCATTGATCCCATCGTCGGATGCGGTCACCGATATGATACCGTCCGTAATGGTCACAACATTGCCTTCCAGTCCCTCGTAGCTGTCAATGACCGTGACCGTACCGCCCGAAACCGTCAGATTTCCGTCTGCGTGAATCCCGTCATCGTCTGACTGCAATGTCAGAACGCCGCCCGATATCGTCACACTTCCCTGCGGCGCAGCGCCGTTTTCCAGTACGGAACCCTGATTGGCGTGAATGGCGTCATCGTAGGCCTGGATCGTGATGGTCCCCGCGGATATCATGACGGCATTGTCCGCTTTGATCCCTTTGGTGGATTCGCTTCCTTTATCGGGATTGCCGCTGTTCATACCTCCTCCGCCGCCGGGTCCGCCGTGGTCAAAACCGCCCCCTCCGGGGCCTCCGCCCGGCCAGCCGGGGGCGAAAGCGCTCTGCTGCACCGTATATCCGGCAGCCGCTGTCCGGTCGGTGAACTTGGAATAACTGTCGGTAAAGATCTGCAGATTTACCGCCGCCGAAGACTCGTCGATCGTCACATCATAAGCCGCGTCAATCCCGTCGCGGGCGGTGTACAGAAGAAGGTTTCCGCCGGTGATCACCACGCTACCGCGCTGCTTACCCTTCGAGGAAATATCGCTGTTGGTGGTTTTAATGCCGTCCCCGCTTCGGGCAATCAGGGTAATACTGCCGCTCTCGATCGTCACGCTGTCGTTTCCCTTCAGCGCATTGTCGCAGCACTCCACCTGCAGGGTAAGATTTTTTATCTTCAGATCCTTCTTGGTATGAATGCCGTTGTTGTTTGCCGAATAAACCAAAAGACTTCCCTTGCCCTGAATATCCAGATCACAGAGCGCATACAGGCCGGACGATGGGACATCTTCCTCGGTGCTGTCCACCGCCCCGCGCAGATCGTAAACATAATTTTCGGTTCCCTTTTTGGCCGACAATGTAACATCGGCCTCGCTTACAATGGCAATGGGACAGTCGGAGGAGGACGAAAGGGTAAAGCCGTCGAGCTCCAGCTCAAAGGGATATTCCTCTCCCACATCGATGATAAGATTCCCATAAAAGGTACCGCTGACCGAATATACGCTTTCCTCTTCGATGCCGCAGAAGGTTATCCGGTTGTTTTCCACCGTAAAGGCATCCTTGGTCCCGCTGATGCAGGAGATCGTGACAATTGCCTGCTCCTCGCAGTGGTCACACTGATAGGTGTAGGAACCGTCCTTCTCTGCGATCAGCTCGAACCCGTGATCGGCTGTGTCGGGCGTTGTCTGTACGACATTGTTTTCATCGGAAATAACCGTGCCGGTCGGAGGAGTCGATGTTTCTGTGCCGTCGGGCGGAAGTATACCGGGTCCTCCCCCCGCCTCGCAGGCGGCAAAGGAAAAGACAAAAACAGCGGTTAGCAAAAGGCTGAAAAGCCTGAGAATTCGTTTCTTACCCATCATATTCTGTATTCACTCCTTACGCGGCGTTTTCGGAAAAGCGGCAGTTTTTGGGAAAGCGGCAGTTTTTGGGAAACCTTCTGTTTTTCCACATGTCAGCCCGGCAATCCCGGCCGTTTTCATTGTTTCCGGCCTTTTCAAGAGAATGCGCTTTCCCAAGATCCGACCGGACACGGACTTTACCGGTATCCGATCCGCCCTGCTTTTTCTCTGCAAGCATAGTATAGAACATCAACCTGAAACCAACCATAAAAAATCGTTTTTCCCGAAAAAATCTTTTGTTCCGGCTTTCTGTGGCGTCATGGCAGCGTCACGGTAAAAACAATGGTTTTCCCGTCCTCCGAGCAGGCCGTAATTTTTCCCTTATGCAGCTCCACAATCGCTTTTGCCACCGAAAGGCCGATTCCATGGCCGCCTGTTTCGCTGTTCCGCGAGCGATCCAGTCGGTAAAACCGTTCGAACAGCTTATCCATGCTGCCCTGCGGAATACCGTCGGTGGTATTGGATAGCGTTATGACCTTGTTTTTTCCGGCGACCGCAAGCGTAAACCGGATGTCCCCCGCCTCATCCGAATACTTAAAGGCATTGTCGAGCAAAAGCGTCAACAGCTCCCGGATCAGGGTCGTATCGCCGCAAACGGTAATATTTTCCGCTATTTTTACCTCAAACCGCTTGTTCTGAGAGGCGGCAAGGGCGGTGTAGGGCCTGACCGCATTCGAAGCAATTTCCGAAAGCGAACAATCGGTCAGAACAGCACCGGCGTTTTCCTCGTCCATACGGGAGAGGAATACAAGCTTTTCGGTAAGCTCGGTGAGCCGTTCCACCTGACCGCGGATCGACCTCGTCCATTCGTTTTCCCCGTTTTCCATCTCCAGAAGGTCGCAGTTCGCGCCGATGACCGTGAGGGGCGTTTTCAGTTCGTGATTGGCATCGGTAATGAACTGCTTTTGCTTTTGATAGGTCTCGGCCACCGGTCTTGTCGCAAGCTGCGAAAAGACAACAATCAGAACAAACACAAGACTGAGCCCCGCAAGGCTGATCAGCATGCTGGCCTGCCAAAAGGAGAAGAAGGTATTCCGATCGCGGGTGCAGTCCAAAAAGATGATTGTACTCTGACTTTCCTCCGACGAAAGAAGATACCGGTAATTTCCCTTGAAGCCCTTTGTTTTCCCGGCGTTATACAGCTCTTTGGCAAAGGCTTCCGCCGTTTCTCTGTCCACAGCGGCAATCTTATCGGTATTGACCGAGATCACTTCCCCCGCCTCATCCAATACGACCATAAAATACCGCGTTTCAAAGGGCGTCTCGGGCGACAGACCGTCCGGCCGTCTTCCGCCGTCTTCCGAGCCGGCATGGGACGGCTTCTCGCCTATCTCCAAAGGAAAGCGCCCGTGGCCCTTTTCCAGCATGGCAAGCGTCTTGTCTGCCCTCTCCACAATATCCAGATAGTTCCGCATGTTGATGACCCCGATGATGGAGAACAGAACAAGCGTCGTCGCCGCCATCGTCACAAGAATGAATTTTATCCGCAGCTTTTTAATCATGATCGAGAACCAAACCGTAGCCGACATGGCGCACGGCCTTTATTTTTACTTTGGAAGACAAAATCTGAAGCTTTTTGCGCAGATAGGAGATATAGGTCCACACCACCGAGATTTCGGTATCGCTCTCGTAGCCCCAGATCTTCTCCATAAATCGTTCGGAAGAGATCAGCTGTGTGGGATTCTGCATCAGCATCTCCATAATCTGAAATTCCTTTGCGGTGAGCAGCAGTCTTTTGGCCGGGGAAATCAGTTCAAACGTGGTACGGTCAAGCTTCAGGTCTCCGTAGGTCAGACTGCTGCCGGAAAGATCGGCCGTCTGCCGGCGGGTCAGCGCACGAACGCGGGCAAGCAGCTCCT
>CAZGQH010000122.1:0-5427 GCA_964527575.1 uncultured Lachnospiraceae bacterium | reverse complement strand
CCCAACGTTCCCCTCTCGATGCCCTATATCAGCGAGGCAGACGAGAACGATCTGCGCTTTGGCGTGGAAAACGACGTGGATTTCATCTCCGCCTCCTTTGTCCGCTCAAAGGCGGATGTGATCGCCCTGCGGAAATTTCTCGACTATTACGGCGGCCACAAGATCCGGATCATCGCCAAGATCGAAAATATCGAGGGAGTCAACAACTTCGACGAGATTCTGAAATATTCGGACGGCATTATGGTCGCCCGGGGCGACATGGGCGTGGAAGTCGAGTTTGAGCGTCTGCCCGGTATCCAGAAACGCTTCATCCGCAAATGCTACCAGTCGGGCAAGATGGTAATTACCGCCACCCAGATGCTCGAATCGATGGTTCACTCCGCCACGCCTACCCGTGCGGAGATCACCGACGTGGCCAACGCCGTTTTTGACGGCACCTCCGCCGTCATGCTGTCGGGTGAGACGGCCATGGGCGTCAATCCCCCTCATGTGGTAGCCGTCATGGGCAAGATCGCCGAGCAGGCCGAGATCGACGCCTTTGACTTAAAGGTCTACAGCGGCCTGCGCCACGATGTGGACGCCGCCGACACCACGAACGCCCTCTGCGACGCTGCCTGCACCACCGCGCGGGATCTGGGAGCCGCCGCCATCATCGCCGTGACCAAATCGGGCTCCACCGCCCGCCGGGTCTCCAAGTTCCGGCCGATCATTCCGATTGTCGCCGCCACTCCCGAGAAGAAGACCTTCCACCAGTTGGCGCTCTCCTGGGGCGTCTCGCCGGTACTGGCCCGCAATCAGACCGACGCCGACCGGCTCTTCCTTCACGCCATCGACTGCGCCAAGCAGATCGATGCGGTGGCTGCCGGCGACACGGTAGTCATCACCGCCGGCGTTCCCCTGAACATAGCCGGCACCACCAACACCATCAAGGTCTCAAAGGTATAAACCCAATGTTTCGGGACAGCATCACCGTCTTTTCATAAAAATTTTTATATTCTGGTTTTCATTGGATTCCTAGGTTCGAAAAGCCAAAATAAACAATGACGGAACCGATTTTCTGACGCTCCCGCCCTTGCCGGCGGGGGCGTTTTTTCGATGCTTCGGTCTGATTTTCGCTGCTGTCACGCAGATTTCACAATTCTGTCATGAGGAAAAATCTTCGCTGTTGTCGTTTTTTACCGAATATCTTGACAAAAAATAAATAAATGCTATAATGAGAACAAGAAAGGACCTGCGCGGTTCTATCTGAAAATAAAACAAGGAGAAATTACATGAAAAAGCTTCTCGTTTTGTGCGTCGTGCTTCTGCTGTCGCTCTTCCTTTTCGTAGCCTGCGGCGACGATCCCACGACCACGCAGGAAACTGCCTCGCCGGATGTGACCACCACGCCGGATATGACCACCACGCCGGATATGACCACCACACCGGTTGTAACCTCCACGCCGGACGATACCTCCGAACCGGACGATACCTCCGAACCGGATGACACTTCCGAACCGGATGACACTTCCGAGCCGGATGACACCTCCGAACCGGATGATACCACTGAGCCGGATGAACCCACCACGCCGGATGAACCCACCTGGCCGGAGGGACTTCCCAAGGAGCCCGAGGATATCACGGCAAAGATCGAGGCCATGGACATTGCCGGAAACCTCTTCCTCTTTGAGACCCATCAGATTCCCAGCTACTCGGATCTGCCTACCAAAACCCTTACCTTCAAGCTTTTCGATACCGATCTGCTTCTCAAGGTCTTCAATGTCGTGGATGCTGCCAATGACGGTCAGAACAAGCTGGCCATCAAAGACGGTTTCACCATTGTACTGACCATCAACGGTCAGGAGTATACCGTCAAAGACATCGGCGACTATACCATCCAGCATAACAACGAGGGCAATCCAACGCCTCCGATCGCCTGGATTCGCTGCGGGCTGGTCTCTGCAGGTTTTGAACATGCTGCAGGAAGCACCTATGCCGTGAAGGTTTCGATCGCGTATACCGGAAAAGAAGTCTACTATGCCGATCTCGGTTCCAAAGAAGAGCCCGGAATCGATCCCAGCAAGAATTTCGGCACTCCGGTTGACCTGACCGGTATTTCCGGCCCCAACGGCATGACAGGCGAAGGCTGGGAGAACCTTTTTGACAAGAATTACAATTCCAAGCTCTGCACCAACCAGGATGGTGCGGTCATCTTCAAGGCCGACTCGGCTGTGAAGATCACCTCCTACTCCCTGATCACCGGCAACGACCACGGCGGCGGACGGCGAATGGGCGAGTGGACGCTCTACGGTTCGAACAGCGCCGACGGCGAATGGGTCGAGCTTGACAAACAGACCGGGGATCCGATGAATGGTATCATCATGAACACGGTACAGTTCAACTACGAAATCGCGGAAGAGAAGCAGGGCTCTTATGAGTACTACAAGTTCGAGTACAAGAGACAGGACAGCGGCGATCTGATGGAGCTTGGCGAAATCAAGCTCTACACCGGCGAGGCTGAATAAGCTCTCTTTCCCCCGATAAAATCAAAAAATCAAAATCGCTTTTTCCGGAAGCTTTCCGGAAAAAGCGATTTTCTTTTCTGATGAAGGAGGAACCGATACTTATATACAATCCATATCGGCCGTCCGGACAGTCAGTCCGCCGGCAATATCCTTCCGGCCGCTTCCGGTGGGCGCATTTTCAATACTTCGGTGTGATATTACCTACTGTCACGCAAATTCCACAATTCTATTCGGAGACAGGATCTTCGTCATTGTCGTTTTTTACAAAACATCTTGACAAATGATAAAAAAGTGCTATAATGAGAACAAGAAAGGACCTATGCGGTTCTATCTGAATAATAAAACAAGGAGAGATTACATGAAAAAGCTTCTCGTTTTGTGTGGCGTGCTTCTGCTGTCGCTTTCCCTTTTCGTAGCCTGCGGCGACGATCCTACGACCACCCCTCCCGACGGCACCACCGATCCCTCTGTTACCAGCACAAAAGATCCCGGCACGGATGCCACAACTCCCGATTCCAGCACAAGCACGACTACCGAGGATCCCGGCACGAACACGACTACCGAAGATCCGGATACCAACACGACTACCAAAGACCCCGACACGAACACGACCACCAAGGATCCGGATACCAACACGACTACCAAGGATCCCGATACCGATACGACCAAAGAACCTACTCCTCCCGATAATCCCGAGGAACCCGAGGATATCCTTTCCAAGCTCACTCCCTGGGAGGAATCGCTCTACTTTGCCTTTGAAGAGCATGTGATACCCGGCGCCGGCTCCGACAAGGTCAAGGCTGTAACCATCAAGTTCTTTGACGCCGAGTTTAACAAAGTGCTCTTTGACGTGGTGGAAGATGTGCAGGGCGAAAACAAGCTGAAACTCAAGAGCGAATTTACAGTGAAGCTGAAGATCAACGACGAGGTATACACCATTGACAATATCGGCGACTACTATTTCGTCGGCGGCAACGCCTACCTCCGTCTGGATGTAGCCAGCCACGGACTGACCGATCCTGTCGGCGAATTTACCATTCGCCTCATCATTGATAAGAACGACAGCGAGCGTTACTATGCCGATCTCGGCAAAATCAGAATTATTGCCGGTCTTGACCCCGACGCCGATGTGGGTGAGTCGCAGAATCTGACCGCTATTTCCGGACCGCAAGGCTCCGCTCAGCCCGAGGGCGAGGACTATCGCAAGCTCTTTGATAAGGATCTCAACACCAAGCTCTGCACCAACACGCAGCTCCCCATCATTTTCAAGACCGACGCGGCGGTCACCATCACCTCCTATTCGCTGGTATCGGGCAACGACAATAACGGCGGACGCCGCATCACGGCCTGGACCCTCTACGGCTCCGACAGCGAAAACGGCGAATGGACCGAAATTGATACGATCACCGGCGATCCTCTGAACGGTCTTGCCAACTTTACCGAATACAACTTTGAGATTGCGGCCGACAAGCAGGCCTCCTATCAATACTATAAGCTCGAGTACACCAAAACAGACGATCTGGTGCAATTCTCGGAAATCAAGCTCTATGTAAAGGGCTGATCCTGAAACAAAAATGTCCCAACCTGCGGGTTGGGACATTTTTTGTGTATGGATTTATCCCGAGATAAGTCTCGCGGTTTATCCCGAAATTTATTCCGAGATAGATCTCGAGATCTATCTCGAGGGGTGATTCGGCAGTATTTCCATCGACCGATCGACAGAGGAGGCGGCCAGAATCAGCCCGCCGAACATCACAAGATTATCCCGGTAAAAAACTGCCGACTGCCCCGGCGCCGGGCTTTTCTGAGGCTCATCGAGCGTGACATAGGCCTTTCCGCCTGCGATATCCACCCGACAGTCCACCGGCGGGGCGGCATAGCGGATTTTCACTGCAAGACGATAGCTCCCCTCGCGCTCCTCCATGCCCTGAAAAACAAGAGAATCCACCGTAAAGGCCGAACGATAACAGCCCTCGACCGGGGAGAGTGTGATCTGCCGGCTGACCGGATCGATAGCGGTAACAAAGGCGGGATAGCCCAGCGCTACCCCCAGCCCCTTGCGCTGACCGATGGTATAGCGGGCAATGCCCTCGTGACGCCCTACTACAGTGCCGTCCGGCGTTACAAAGTCGCCGGGCAGAAGCGCCGCGGGAGAGACCCCGTTCGCCTCCAGAAAAGACACATAATCCCCGTCGGGAATAAAGCAGATGTCCTGACTCTCGGCCGCATCCGCGCCCGAAAGGCCGGCCTTACGCGCCGTCTTCCGGATCTCCTCTTTGGCAGTGTCCGAGAGCACCGGCAAAAAGCGGGACAGCTGCTCCTGGCTCATCCCCCAGAGCATGTAGCTCTGATCCTTTTTCAAATCGGCCGCCCGCTTCAGCGCATAGCGGCCGCTCGGCAGCTTCTCAAGACCGACATAGTGACCGGTCGTAAAAAAGTCGCAGCCCTCCCGCAGAGAGAGGCGGTAAAGAGTCTCCATCTTGACATACCGGTTGCAGACCACGCAGGGATTTGGCGTGCGCCCCGCCCCGTACTCCGAGACAAAAAAGCGCACCACCTGCCGGGAAAATTTCTCCCGGACATCTTCCTCAATCAGAGGTATGCCGAGCTCCGAGGCGGCAATGCGGGCGGCCGCAAGATCGGTATGCGCCGAAAAAAGAAGAGCGGCGCCCAGAACCTCATAGCCCGCCTTCTGTAAAAGACGGGCTGTACAGGTGGAATCCACGCCGCCGCTCATTCCCACAAGGACCTTCCCCTTGCTCATTCTTCCTGTCCCTTATGGGCGCAGCCCTCGCAGCAGCCGTCACAGACGACAGCCGCCGCCGGAACCTCTTCCCCGCGCCGCTTGTAGTAGTCAGCCACAGCGGTCTTCACCGCCTCCTCAGCCAGAACCGAGCAGTGAACCTTCACCGGCGGCAGACCG
>CAZGQH010000121.1:0-5465 GCA_964527575.1 uncultured Lachnospiraceae bacterium | reverse complement strand
ACCGGTGGGGCATCCCTTTCGTCTATACCGATTTTGCAGCCTTTCTCGATTCGGGCATTGAGGCGGTCTATCTGGCAAGTCCCAACGCTCTCCATTACGAGCAGGCGCTGGCGGCGATCGAGCGGGGACTTCCTGTGCTCTGTGAGAAGCCGCTGGTACCCGATTTCTCCTCTTTTTGCCGTCTGCGTGAGGTAGCGGAGAAAAAGGATGTCGTTCTGATGGAGGCCATGCGCCCCGCCCATGATCCGGCGTTTTCTCTGGTGAAAAAGGCTCTTCCTCGCTTGGGAAAGATTCGTCGGGCGACCTTTGAATATTGCCAGTATTCCTCCCGCTACGATCGCTTCAAGGCAGGGGAGCTGCCCAATGCTTTCAATCCCGTCCTTGGCAATGCGGCCCTTCTCGATATCGGCATCTATCCCCTTTTCTGGTGCGTGGCGCTCTTCGGCCGGCCGGAGGATGTAAAGGCATCCTCGGTCTTTCTTTCAAACGGCATGGAGGGGGAGGGAAGCGCACTGCTTTCCTATCCGGAGCATCAGGCGCTTATGGTCTATTCGAAGATTGTCGATTCGGTGACCCCCATGGTGATTTGCGGAGAAGAAGGCTCGTTGACAATCGATCGTCCGCAGAAGCCCGGGCGGCTGGTCTTTTATCCCCGGGGAGGGGAGGGAGAGGTGCTGCCCTTTGAGCCGGCGGCGAACAATATGATCTATGAACTAACCGATTTTATCCGTCTTGTGCGAAAGGGTGGTGAGAACCCGTATCTCGCTTATACCGCGGATGCTCTGTTTGTGGCCGATGCGATTTTCCGGGAGACGGGAATCGTATTTCCTCCCTGTTGAAGAGCATTCTTGCAGTGCCGTGTACAAGGGCGAGAGGAATATTTTCGGAAGCAGCTGAAAAAATGATTTTCTTTTCCAAATAAAAAATCTGGAGATGGCATTGCCGTATCTCCAGATTTTTTATGGCTACACAGACGGTGTATCTTTTGCTGCCGTCTATGCGCGATCCCGGTTTGTCCGGGTCGGTGCCGCGGGGCTTTTACTTCAGAACGAAGGAGTTGCAGTCAGTGCAGGGGGGAACGGTGGGGTTGGCCTCGTGGGTACCCACCTGAATTTTATCGAGGGTGCAGTAATTCTGCTTGTCGCTGTGGTGCTTGCACTGCGTGACCGTGCAGGCAATGCACTTGTTGATATTGGAGCAGCAGGACTTATCGTTCATGGGAAGCTTCCTTTCGCTTATGAATTTGGCGGCGATGGGTTCTTCATGCCGTCCGGGAATAGTTTTTGCCGTAAGAAGCCGCTTTATACCCGTTTCTCATTTTATAAATATCGGCTTTTGTTTTCATAAAACTACGGAAGGCATATGCTGGTTACGCCTTTTTGAAAAAGATATGGCATTTGCATCAAAATAAAGTATAATCATTACTGGATTACGGTCGGATTTTGTCAAGGCAAGTCTCGTATTGAGGCTGTATTGCCGTATAAGAGCGAAAGACAGGTGATTTTTATGGTTGAAAATAAGACCCGCCGCAGGCGCTGGGAAGAGGATTCCGCGCCGGAAAAGAATCCTCACGGCGAGAAAAAGAAGAAAGACTCCCAAAAACAGAAGAAAAGTTCCCACGCCTTTTCTTTTCGCATGAGATTTGTCTGGTATAACCTGAAGGGCAAGCGCTGGGCCTTTATTCTCGGTCTGATTCTTACCGTTTTTACCTCGGCTATCGTGATTGTGAATCCCTACCTTTCGAAAATATTGGTGGACGATGTGATCAAGGGGGACAAGCGAAATCTGCTCATTCCCGTGCTGGCGGTGATGACTGCTGTGGTGCTGGTCAAGACCGGTGTTCATATGCTGAAGGTTATTTTAATGGAAAAGGCCAGCCAGAGTATGCTCATGTCGATCCGCAAGCGAATTTTTGAAAATGTGCAGTATCAGGAGATGAGCTTTTTCGATAAGGTCAAGGCGGGGGATATCATCACCCGCACGACCGGCGATTTGGAGTATCTGCGGCACTTCTGTGCCTGGATTACCTATGTGGCAGTGGATACCGTGGTGGTTTTCTCGGCCGCCGTGGTTATGCTGGTGACGGTCAGTCCGATTCTCACCCTGTCGCTTTTAGCAGTGCTTCCCTTTATTTTTCTTTGTACGGTTCTCTACAATCGGAAGGTTGCTCCCCTTTACCGTTCGATTCGCCAGCGACTGGCCGATCTGAATGTAGGTGCCACCGAGAACATCAACGGCAACCGGGTGGTCAAGGCCTTTGCCCGGGAGGATTACGAAAAAGAGAAGTTTGCCAAAATCAACAAGCAGTACATGGACGACAATATGAAGGCGGCCTTTGCCTGGCAGCGGGTGGTGCCGGTCATCGACTTTCTGGCACAGATTCTCACCTTTGTCACCATTCTGGTGGGCGGTCTTTTGGTGATTCGGGGCTCGATTTCTTTAGGTGATCTGACTCTCTTCACCGGCCTTACCTGGGCGCTCTCCGATCCCATGCGGCAGGTGAGCAACCTTCTTAACGACATGCAGCGCTTTTCGGCCTCCTGCGATAAGGTCATCGAAATTTTCTATGCCAAGCCGTTGATCACCGACCGCTACAATGCTCTGCCTGCCGGTGACCGTCTGCGGGGCAAGGTGGAGTTCCGGGATGTCTCCTTCGCTTATCCCGGCGGAGCGACCGTGCTCGATCATGTTTCCTTCCGTATCTTTCCCAACGAGACGGTTGCCATTATGGGTCCCACCGGCTCGGGTAAGACCACCATCGCCAACCTGATTGCCCGGTTCTACGATGTGACCGGGGGTGAGGTGTTACTGGACGGTGTGGATGTGCGGGACCGGACGCTGGATAGTATTCACAAAGCGGTGTCGGTAGCTACGCAGGATGTCTTCCTCTTTTCCGATACCATCGACGGCAACATCGCTTTCTGCAATCCGGAGATGGAGCTGGAGCAGGTCTATGAATGTGCCGAGCTTGCTTGCGCCGACGGCTTTATCCGCCGGATGCCCGAGGGCTATAACACCATCGTGGGCGAGCGTGGCGTGGGTCTTTCGGGCGGTCAGCGGCAGCGGATCGCGCTCGCCCGGGCGATTGCCGCCATTCCTTCGGTGCTGATTCTCGACGACACCACTTCGGCGGTGGATATGGAGACCGAGAAAAAAATGCAGTATAATCTGCAGCATCTGCCCTTCCACTGCACCACGCTGATTATCGCCCAGCGAATCTCCTCGGTGCGGAACGCCGATAAGATCCTGATTCTGGAGGACGGCAAAATTGCCGAGGGTACTCACGATACGCTGGTGCGGACCAACCGCTATTACCGCAAGGTCTGCGAATTACAGAAGATAGAGGATATGCCCCCCTTTGAAGGAGGTGCGCTCTGATGGCACGGAATAAATACGATATCGACGAGGAACTTGACAAAGGCTTTGACTTCAGCAAGCTGAAGCGGGCGGTGGTCTATGTGAAGCCCTACGGCAAATTTCTCATTTTGGCGCTCCTCTTATCGGCGGCAAGCTCGGTTTTGGCGCTGGTGACCCCCACGCTGCTTCAGCGGGTGATGGACATCGCCATTCCGGCGAAAGATCAGGGATTGCTGGTGAAGCTGTCTTTCATGACGCTGGGCGCAATCCTGATCAGCGTGCTTTTCGGTGCGCTGCGGGGTGTCATCATGTCCTACTGCGGTCAGCACATGATCTACGATATCCGAAAGGATGTTTTCGACCATCTGCAGGCGCTGCCCTTTTCCTACTACGACAGTCGGCCCCACGGCAAAATTCTCGTCCGTGTGGTCAACTACGTGAACAATGTGTCGGATACCCTGACGAACGGTCTTGTGAATGCTATCCTTGACCTGATGAATATCTTTTTCATCGCCATCTTCATGTTTATGATGGATGTGAAGCTCTCGCTCATTATCCTGTCGGGTATGCCGGTGCTGCTTGTGATTCTGGTGCTTCTGAAGAATGTGCAGAAGAAGGCCAATTTTGTCTTCAACAACAAGAACTCCAATCTGACTGCCTATACCTGCGAGTCGATCGAAGGGGTCAAGGTCTCCCAGATTTTCAACCGGCAGAAGGAAAATATGACAATCTACGACCGGTTGAACCGCATCTACCAGAAGACCTGGTTCCACATGGTCTATCTGAACAACTCGCTGGGACCGATTACCGAGAATCTGAAGCAGATCGTTTTGGTGCTGGTCTATGTGGCGGGCATCCTTTTCATCTCTCCTTCGGTGGAGGTGGGCGTGCTGATCGCTATGGCTACTTATTCCTCCCGCTTCTGGCAGCCGGTAGTATCCTTGGCCAACATCTACAACAACTTCATCAAGACCACCTCCTATCTGGAGCGCATTTTCCAGACCATCGACGAGCCGGTGGATATCTGCGACAAGGAAGGTGCCACCGAGCTTGTCGATATGCAGGGCGAGGTGGAGTTTCGGAATGTGACCTTTGAGTACGAGAAGGGCGTTCCGGTGCTGGATAATGTGAGCTTCACCGTGAAAAAGGGTGAGAGCGTGGCCTTCGTCGGCCCCACCGGAGCGGGAAAGTCCACCATTATCAACCTGATCAGCCGTTTCTACGACCCGGTGGCGGGGGAGATTCTCATCGACGGGAAGAACATTCAGGATGCCACCATCCGCTCCCTGCGCTCCCAGATGGGCATCATGCTGCAGGACAGCTTCATCTTTACCGATACCATCGCGGGCAATGTCCGCTACGGCAAGCTGGACGCCACCGACGAGGAGGTGCGGGCCGCCTGTCAGGTGGTCTGTGCCGACAAGTTTATCGAGGGTATGGCGGACGGCTATGAGACTAAGGTTACCGAGCGGGGCGGACAGCTCTCCCAGGGACAGCGGCAGCTGGTGGCTTTTGCCCGGACGGTGATCTCCGATCCGGCCATCATCATTCTGGACGAGGCAACCTCCTCCATCGATGCCGAGACCGAAAAGCTCTTACAGACCGGTATCGAGCGCATCTTAAAAGGCCGCACCTCCTTTGTCATTGCCCACCGGCTTTCCACCATCCGCAACTGCGACAAGATCATGTTTGTGAAGGGCGGCAGGATCACCGAGTGCGGCTCCCACGAGGAGCTGATGGCGAAAAAGGGCGATTATTATCATCTTTATAGCGCCCAGTAAGACGCCAAACACCTTTGACAGAACGACCGGTTCTGCCGAGGGTGTTGTATGGAGGGAAGGGTACGGGCGAAAAAAGCCCCGGAAAAATCCGGGACTTTTGAAAAAGTTCTTGACAATTCTTCATGATCTCGCTATAATAAAAGTGTAAGGAACACCGATGACGGCTGCTCCCTTTAAGACTATTAAGAAATAACCGCCTTATGTGGGAGTGAGGCGGTTATTTCTTTTTGTGTTTTTTATCGCCGATCTGTTCTGTTAAGAACCAGATCAATGATCGCAACGATAAGCACACAAAACGCAAACAGCGCTTCGTATGTAACCACTGCA
>CAZGQH010000120.1:0-5506 GCA_964527575.1 uncultured Lachnospiraceae bacterium | reverse complement strand
CCTGGAATGCGTCGGTGCCGATGGCATTGACGCCCACCTGACCAGTGATCGCCACACAGATCACCAGCGAAAGCAGGCTGACAACATGTGCGTGCTTGGTATTGTTACGACTTGTCATTGTACTTTTTTCCTCCTCATGAATGAATTTTGGGGTTCAATGACATTATGCAATCACACCGCAGAAGGGCGAGATCAACATAGCGGGATTAACCACACCATTCATTACTCTCTTCGCTTAAGCGGTATGTTTACACCAAAACAGACAGAAAGCAGCTTTATTCCCCTGCAGGGAGACAGCCATATCCCGGCCGTGCTTTCCTTTTTGGATTTATTATATATGATATCTCGTTTTATTTCAATTGCTTTATCAAAAATCCTGATTAAATTGATACAAAAAAGCGGTTTATCTATTATACAAAAAACAAGCCGGGAAACCCTCGCAAGAAAGATTCCCGACTCGTAAAGTGTTTGGAAATTCTTTTATTTGTCCCTTACCGCATCCGAAGAAGCTCACTGACCGTGACAAACTCATAACCCTGCTCCAAAAGCCGAGGAATCACCTGTGAAAGCGCTTCCCATGTGTGATTTTCCCCTGCAATATAGTCATGACAGAGAATAATGCTGCCATCGGTGGCATTCTTTAAAATATTTTTCTCGATGCTCTTCGCGCTGGCCCCGGCCCAGTCCCGGGTATCCACCGTCCAGAGCACCAGCTCATAGCCCTTCTGGCCTGCAACCGTCCGTACCACATTGTCCTGAACCCCCATGGGCGGCCGGAAGAAAACCGGACGCTTTCCGGTGATTTTCAGGATTATTTGTTCTGTCTTTTCCAGCTCCTCGGTAAAAGCCGCGGTGCTCTGCCCGGTGACACGGGGATGGGTATAGGTGTGATTGCCGATCTCGTGGCCTTCCTCCGCCTCCCGGCGAAGGGGCTTCGGATAATAGCTGGCGTTGGATCCGATGACAAAAAAGGTGGCATGGATCGAGTATTTTGCCAACAGGTCGAGAATCCGGTCGGTCTGAGTGGGATGAGGCCCATCGTCAAAGGTCAGCGCCACCCGCTTGGGACGGGAAGCTTCTTCGTTTGCAGCCAAAGCCGAAAAAGGCATCAGCAGTGTGAGTGAAAGAACCAGAATCGCGGCCGTCAGACCGAAAAAACGCCGTCTTATCATCGAAAGAGCTCCTCAATCGGCGCAATCCGATAGCCCTGCCGCTCGATCTCACAGAGAAGGCGCTCCATAATGGCGGCGTTGGTAGCCGAGGTGGGATGAAGCAGCATGACCTCTCCGTTGTGCAGATGGGCAAGAACCTTTTCCAGTGCCTTTTCGGGATTCGGCTGCTTGTTGTTGTCCCAGTCGGCGTAGGCAAAGGACCAGAAGAGCGTTTTATAGCCCATCTCCTTGGCGTAGGCGAGATTCTGTTCGGAGAAACGCCCCTGAGGCGGCCGGTAGACCTTGAGCATCTCTTTTCCGGTCAGCTCGGTATAGGCCTTCTCCAGAGAAGTGAGTTGTGCCGCAAAAAGCTCCTTGTCGGTGATCGCACTCATATCCGGGTGATTCCGGGTATGGTTGCAGACGGCATGACCGCCCTCAGCCATACGCTTGACCAGCTCGGGTGCACGCTTGATCAGATTTTCGAGAATAAAAAAGCAGCCCTTGACGCCGTGAGCGTCCAGCACATCCAGAATCTTCTCCACATTGCCGTTCTCATAGCCCGCATCAAAGGTGAGATAGATCACCGGATCCTCCGCCTTCGCCGCTTTATCGAGATAATAGGCGGAATAATTTTCAATGAAGCGCATTCCCTCGTCCAAGGCCGGCGGTGTGTGACTGTCGTTGTTCTTGCAGTACCAGTTGTAAGGCGTGTTCGCACCGGCGGACAGAGGGGAGGACAAAAGTCCGATCGCCAGAAAAAGCGACAGGACCGGAATGATTATTTTGCGTATTTTCATCATATGACTCCCAGATTTCCGCCGAACGGCCGGGGCGGAAGTGTCCCCGGCCGACCGGCAGGCATCAAAACAGATTTCTTTTTTTCAATGCAGTATTATTTTCGCTTGTCCGAAGCAAAATAATCGCAGAAAAGTGTGGAAGCGGGAAAGAAAAAAAGACAGCAAAACCGAAAAACGGTTCTGCTGTCAAAAAGTAAAATCCAATTGTCAGCGCAAAGTCTTGGTCATCACGACCGCCTTGCTGTTGTAATATTTCATGGCCTTGAGAAGCTGCTGTGTAGCCTCAAAGAAGACCACGGCGTTTTTGCCCTCTTCGTTGACAAAGGTCATAAAATAGATGTCACTGGCGTCAAAGCTCGACACCGCCTCATAAATCACCGCATCGGCATGGGCGTGAGCATACGCGGCATACTCCTCATTCTTGGGCGCGATCATCTCGGCCTCGCTGATGCGAACCTTGACAAAATCGGCCTCTTTCTTTCCGCCATAGACCTTCAGAACCGTAAAATAGCTTCCGTCCACCGTGTAATAGTAGGAACGGGAAACATAGGGCCAGGTAAAGAACCAGAGCATCCAGATCGCCACCGGTACCAGCGCAATCAGCCAAGGCAGCGTCAGCGCTCCCATCAGAATCGCAAGGCCAAGGCCAAGCACAATATACAGGGTAATCATCAGAATCCGCTGGGTTTTGTACGTGCCCTGCTTCTTCAGATCCACCATATATTCGGCGTAATTGCTGCTGCCGAAAGCGTCGTCCGCCCGGGCCGTGATATCGCCTCTCGATTTTTCTTTTGCTTTAAATTTTCTCATTTTCATTCGGTTCCCATCTCCCATTTAAATAGATTTTCCTATCGGGCAACGTCTCTATTATAGCATATTTTCTTGGGATATCAATATCTTTCGAAAATTTCTTCTGTTTTTTCGAAAAAGAATCAGCATTTTATACAAAAAATCGGTCTCTAAAAAGCGACAGCCCTTGATTTTTTGTCTATTCCGATAAATTTGAAAAAAACGTTCAAAAAGTTATTGCAAATCGTTTACAATATGTTATAATATAGATGTGAATATCGGATGTATTCCGAGAAAGAAAGGATGTACTACCATGACCAAAAAAGAACTTATCGATATCGTAGCCGAGGAAGCGGAAATTTCTAAGAAGGCGGCCAAGATCGCGATCGACTCTCTCTTGGGCGCCATTGAAACCAGCCTGACCAAAGGAGAAGAGGTTACGCTCACCGGATTCGGTACCTTCAAGGTCAAGACCCGTGCCGCCCGGAACGGCGTCAATCCCCAGACCAAGGCTCCTGTGGTCATTCCCGAGGCAAAGGTTCCCACCTTCAAGCCCGGCAAAGCCCTCAAGGATAAGGTTGCTGAATAAGTTTCTTTCAAAAGACATTGCCCCGACGGCAATGTCTTTTTTCTTTTCCTGATTTTTCCACAACTTTGCGGAGGGACACCATGAACAGCCATCCTTTCCTGACCCGTCCCCTTGCTGTTTCCTGCGGCAGCTTTCTTTTGACCCTCTTCCTCGTCCTCTATCGCCGGCCGGATAGTCCACTGCCGCTTCTGATCGCAAGCCTTGTTCTGCTTAGCCTCACAGCCGCAGGCTTTTTTCTGCTTTTTCTCGACAAAAAGCGTGCTTTTCTTCCCTTTCTTTTCCGAAAGCTCTCTCTGACCCTGCTCCTCACGCTGCTTTTCACCGCCCTTGCCCTTATGAGCGGTTTCTTCGTCAACCGGGAAAGAGCGCACGCTGCAGAATACCATGACACCGAACAGGAAGCGGTTTTCCTCCTTCTCGAGGTGGAGCGCTACGACCGGATCACCAGCGCCCGCGCCGTCACCGAGAGTCTTGGCGGCGAGCAGTCCGCGATCACAACCAGGCTTCTTCTCTTCGGGGGCGGAGAGTTTGTATCAGGAGATCGGATTGCCGGCCGTTTCTCCTTCACCCTGCCGGAGGAGGGCTCCACCCTCTCCGATCTGCGGCTTTTTGCCGACGGGTACGACCTCTCGGCTGTCACCGCGGGAGAGATTACCCGGCTTGCCCCCGACAGATCCTCTTTTTCCGTCCACCTTGCCCGCCTGCGGCTATCCCTGCGGCAGCTGCTCTCTTCAAAACTCGATCCCGCAAGCGACGGCCTCTTCCGCGCGCTGCTGCTTGCCGACAAAAGCGGGCTCGACACGGCCACCAAAAACGGTCTTTCGGCACTGGGGGTCAGCCATCTGTTGGCAGTCAGCGGCCTTCACCTCTCGATTCTTGTGGGGATGCTCGGCCTGCTTTTCAAAAAGCTCCGGCTGCCCCGCCCGGTCATCTATCCGGTTCTGGCCTCCCTCATTCTCTTTTACATGGCGATCACCGGCTTTACCCTCTCGCTGCTCCGCTCGGGCGGCATGCTGCTTCTCTTCTACCTCTCTTTCTTCCTCAAGCGCCGGCGGGAGCCGGTGACAGCGCTCTTTGCCTCCACCACAATAATCGTACTTATTTCCCCAAGAGCAATTCTCGATATCGGTCTCTTCTTCTCCTTTTCGGCCACACTCGGCATTCTCCTGATCGCCCGACCGATCAATACCTCCCTCGCACAGTCGTCACTCTTTCGGAAGAAACCCCTCTTCCCGCTGAAAAAGCTTCTCTCGGCCGTCACCGTCACCCTGGCCGCCACGGCGGGCATTCTGCCAGTTCTCTATCTTGCCGAGGGAAGGCTCTTTCCCTTTGCTTTCCTCTCCAATTTAGTCTTCACCCCCATTCTGACCCTTCTTCTGTCGGCTCTTCCCTTTTTCTTTCTGCTTCTCCCCTTCCCGCCCCTCTTTGCCCTCTGGCAGGCCGGCGTGTCGGCTCTCTCCCGGCTGCTCATCGCCCTCGCCTTACGAGGACGAGGCGCCGAAAAGTTTTGCTTTTCCCTCGACTATCCTTTCATGCCCTTTCTGATTCTTTTCTGCGCCCTGCTTCTGCTCTTTCTTCTTTGGAAGGGCAGAAAACTGCTCCTTCTCCTCCCGGTTCTCCTCTTCTTTCTTCTGGCGCCGACCGGCATTGCCCTCTCGGATCTCGGACTTCAAAACAGCGAGAGCCTCTACTACACCTCAAACGGAAAAAGCGACGCGCTGATCTTCTCCTTCGAAGACAAAGGACTGGTGATCGACTTTTCCTCCTCCGCTTCCTTTCAGCGGGAAAGCCTTGGGAAGGTAGGCAGGCGAAGCGCCTCGGTAAAGGCCGATACCCTGATGATGACCACCTGTACGGCCACCCATATTGCGGGCTTTCCGAGGCTTACCGACCGCTATTCTCTGAAAAATCTCATCCTG
The DNA here is from genome assembly GCA_964527575.1 of uncultured Lachnospiraceae bacterium. Lineage (GTDB taxonomy): Bacteria > Bacillota > Clostridia > Oscillospirales > CAG-272 > RGIG1993. The sequence continues at coordinate 258 of CAZGQH010000120.1, read as the reverse complement.
CCGGAAGAAAACGACAGCGCCGACCGACTGGCGGCCTTGGCCGAGGAGGCGGGAATCGCCGTCTTTCGCTACACCCCCGGCGACAGAATCCTCTGGAACGGCATATCCCTTGTCACCTATCCGGCCGAGCCGGGCGGTGCCACAGCCGCCCTGAAAATCTCCCTCTCCCACACCGAGATTCTCTATCTGAAGAAGAATTTCCCCGACCGCTTCGATATTCGGTTCGGCCCCATGACCGAGACCTTTGATACCGTCATT
>CAZGQH010000119.1:0-5551 GCA_964527575.1 uncultured Lachnospiraceae bacterium | reverse complement strand
CAGCTTGCGGTTGTTTTCCTTGATGGAGGGACAGGGAAAGCCTGCCTTTTCGAAGAGGGTATAGACCCGCTCGCCCAGGCGTCCCTTGGGCAGGGCCACATTCAGCATGGTTTTCACAGGGCGATCACCTCCTCCTTTTCCACCCGCAGAAGGGTCTTGCCGCAGCTTTTGCTGCAGCTTTTGCTGCAGCTGTCTTCGGGCGGCGCGGTGCGGGTGACGATCCGTTTCCCCTCCCCGGTGAGCTTTTTGACCAGCTCGGCTAAAAGCGGCAGGGAGGAAGTTTCGTCGTAGAGGACGACCACCTCGTTCTCGTCATCCGCAGGCACTTCGTTCAGCGCCTCCAAGAGATCGAGGTAGAGGGCAAAGCCGATGGCGGACGAGCGCTTCCCCATCTTCTGCATCAGGTTGCCGTACTCGCCCCCCGAGAGAACGCCGGTGGGGATGCCGTTGACAAAGCCCTTGAAGACAAGGCCGCTGTAGTAATTCATGTCGTTGACCACCGAGAAGTCGATCCGCACCCGCTCCTTCGGGAGCAGGGCAACCAGTGCGGCAAGCTCGGCCACGAAGGTGCCGGCCGGGGTGCTGGCTCCGCCGGCAGTGTCGGCCGTATCGGCAAACAGCGCGGTCAGGGTCTTCACCGCCTCCGCAGGCTCCCCCTTCAGGGTGACAAGCGCTTTGACCAGCGAAGCTTTTTCGGGGTCGGCACCTTCAGCGGCAACAATTTCGTCGATGCCGTGAAGGTTTTTCTCCCCCACGCAGCGAAGAACCGTCCGTTTTCCCTTCTCCGAAAGGCCGATTGTCTCCACCGCTTCGGAGAGGATGCCCAGATGGGAGAGGTCGAGGAGGTAGTCCTCCGAGACGGCGGCCAGGCTCTCGGCGGCGAGGGTCAGAACCTCCGCCTTGCACCAGAGATCGATCTTTCCGAGGCATTCCAGACCGATCTGCTGAATCTCCCGGTAGGCATGACTGGCCTCCGAGACCCGGTATACATTCTCGTGGTAGTAGATCTTATTCACCCCTTCGGGATTGTCCTTGGTGTTCTTGACGATCGAAAGGGTTACATCGGGCTTTAATGCCATCAGCTTGCCGTCGGTGTCGGTAAAGGTAATGACATTGTCCGAGACAAGGAAGTTCTTGTTGCGCACATAGAGGTCGTATTCCTCAAATTTGCTCATTTTAAAGGGGGTGTAGCCGTGGGCGCGGTAGAGCTGCCGCAGGCGAAAGCCCGCCTTCTCCTCGCTTCTTAAAATGCTGTCTTCAACAATCATGTGGATTCCTCTTTATTTTTTCGGTTTGTCGGTTGTTTCCCGGTCATTGTCACTGTCGGGTTTGTTTTCCCGGTGAAGGGCGGTCCGGTAGCCGCCGCTTCCGTAATGAAGACAGCGGTTTACCCGGGAGATGGTGGCGGTGCTGGCTCCCGTGGCTTTCGAAATCTCCTGATAGTTCTTTTTCTGATCGAGCAGGGCGGCCACCGCAAAGCGCTGGGAAAGATCCTGTATTTCCTTGATGGTGCAGAGGTCGTCGAAAAATGCCCGGCATTCCTCCACGCTTTCGAGGGTCAGAATGGCGCGGAACAGCTGGTCGCTGTCGGTATGCTGTCTGTCCATGTGGTGCTCCTTTTTGGATTCGGATGCGGCTTTTGCCGCAAGTTATTGCCGCAGGCTTCTCTTGCAAGCTGGTCTTGCAGGCTTCTGCCGCAAAATGACTTTACCATTTTATCATGGTAAAGCGATAAAGTCAAGAGCTTTGAAAATATTTTTTGAAAAAACGCATAATCGGCAGGCGGCAGGCAGGACGGTAAACCCTGCCGGTGAAAAAATAAGCCGGTGAAAAAATAAAGCATAGGAAAAAGAGAAAAAACGGAAAACCGACCCTCCCGCGGGAGGGTCGGTTTGGATAGAGCGGTTTTTCATGAGGAACAGGTGCTCAGGCACAACACGCCGCCGGATAATGGAAGGGGCAACCATAGCGTGCAACGAATGATGAGAGGTAGAAGGCAACCACAGGGCGCGCAGAGGATGAAAGGCGGGAGCAACCGCAAGGTGCCGCAAGATCTTAAGCGGCAGGCGGTCAATCGCTGAGGGATGCGAGTTCGATCAGCATGAGAATGGGGGAGCAGGCAACCTTTATCCATAAAAGGGCAGTTCATTCTGTCCGGGTTCGGAAGTCTTTTGTTGAAAATTTCCGGACAGTCTGGTATAATAAAGCAAAAAACAGTGACAAGGAGTGCGGACATGCGGAAACTTCCCGATCCGAACGAGCTTTTTCCCAACGAATACAAGACCTCCTGCTTTATCAAGAACGCCATCACCGCCCCCAATATTCAGGTGGGGGACTATACCTATTATGACGACCCGGAGGCGCCGGAGAATTTTGAGAAGAACAATGTGCTCTTCAACTATCCCGAATTCGGCGACCGGCTGATCATCGGAAAATTCTGCGCCATCGCCTCCGGGACAAAGTTTATCATGGGAGCGGCCAATCATCGACTGTCCAGTGTGTCAACCTATCCCTTTGCCGTCTTCGGCGGTGCCTGGGAGGCCGTCCTCCCCTCCCACCTCTCCCAGCTCCCGCGGAAGGGGGATATCGTGATCGGAAACGATGTGTGGATCGGCCGGGAAAGTGTGATCCTGCCGGGGGTGACAATCGGAAACGGCGCCATTGTGGCGGCCTATTCGGTGGTGACCCGGGATGTGCCGCCCTATACCGTCTATGGGGGAAATCCCGCCCGGTTTCTGAAAAAGCGTTTTTCCGACAGCCTGACCTCTCTTCTGGAGGAATTTTCCTGGTGGGATCTTCCCGCTGAGGAGCTGCCCGAGGTCCTTCCCCTCCTCTGCGATCCCGACCTTGACAAGGTCGAACGGGTGCTTGCCGAAAAGCTGAAAAAGAGCTGATTCTGCCGGATCTTTTCCTTTTCTGTTCCGCTGGTGAACCTTCGGTCGGAAGGCCTCGGATCGGGGCTTTTTCCGGGGGATAAAGGAGATTCATCCGGCCCGAAATTTTATTTTTCCACTTGTGTTTAACTAAATTTTGTGTTAATATAATAATGTATAGCCAAATGGTATGTGAATAAAGGCGGTATCGTTCATGTCTCTATTAAAATCGATTGTTTTGGGCATCGTACAGGGTCTCTGTGAATTTCTTCCGGTCTCCAGTTCCGGGCATCTGGCGTTGGCACAGGAGCTTCTCGGCCTCGATACCGGCGTGGACGCGCTGGCCTTCGATGTGCTTCTGCATCTGGGCACGCTGGCCGCGGTGGTCATTCTCTTTCATCGGGACATCTGGGAACTGATCCGCTCCTTTTTCACCCTGCTCGGCAAGGTTTTCAAGGGAAACTTCAAGCTTTCCACCTATACGGTGGGAGAGCGCTTTGTAGTGCTTTTAGTCATTGCCGTGCTGCCCCTGATTCCCGCCGCTCTTCTCAGCGACCGCATCGAATGGCTGATGGGCTATCCGGTGGTGATCGGCGCGATTCTGATTGTCAACGCCCTGATGCTCCGCCTCTCCGATAAGTTTGCCAAAGGCGATAAGGATTTGGAGGATGTGAAGCCCAAAAATGCGCTGGCAGTGGGGCTCTTTCAGGTGGTGGCCATTTTGCCCGGTCTCTCCCGCTCCGGTTCCACCATCACCGGCGGTCTGACGCAGGGCTTTACCCGCCCCCTGGCGGTGCGTTTTTCCTTCATTCTGTCGATTCCTGCCATTCTCGGCGCGGCGGTTTTGGAGATGCCCGGCTTTTTCGCCAACATTCCCGATACCAAAAATCTGCTGATCTACCTGGCCGGGGCGCTTGCCGCCCTGATTGTGGGGATTCTGGCCATCAAGCTGGTGACCTGGATTTCGGAGCACGCCACCTTCAAGGTCTTCTCCTATTATTGCTTTATCGTAGGAATTGCCGCGATTATTTGGGGACTTGTCCGCTGAAGACGGAAGAAAGCACCCCTTTTTCCGATTCCGTTTGATTCGTTTGAAAAGAAAGGACGGCTGTCATGCCTAAAAAAGAGATACAACCGAAGAAAAATACCGGTTCTGCCGGAAAAAACAGCAAAAAGCCTGAAAAAGAGCCGGAACGCGAGCAGCCGGAAGCCTTCGCGCGAAAGCCCCGCCGGGTGAGGGCGCCCGGTGATCCCGACGGAATCCGAACCCAGATCGTGACCGCACTCTTTTGGGTGCTGGCGCTTCTTACCGCCGTCTTCTTTATCGCCAACCTCTGGGAGGATCCCGGTCCTTTGGTGAAGGTCTGGTGCGCGGCTCTCTACGGTCTGTTCGGCTATGGCGGCCTTCTGTCGGTTTGCTTCTTTATCCTGATTGCGATTGAATGGAAGCGCTGTGTGCTGAAGCGAAACGCTCTTTACAAGATGTGCTTCGCCCTGCTCTTTATGGTCTTTGTATCGGCGCTGATCCATGTGATCATGATCATGAGCGGCGGGGTGACGGTTCCTACCTTTAAGACTTTCTTTCCCAATATCCCGAAGTACTGGTACTTAGACGGCAAAGTGGTGGGAGGCGGCGTTCTCGGCGGCTTCTTAGGCTCGCTTCTCTATCTGCTGGTGCACGGCTGGATCGCTATTCTCACCTGCGTGATCTTCCTTGCGGCCACGCTGATGTTCTATTTTGAAGTGACCCCGGCAAAGCTTGTGGCTATGATCGGCACCTATTGGGCGGGTCGGGGCGAGCGCGCCGAAAACCGTGCCAAGGCCCGGGCCGACGCCCGGGACATCAAGGAGGCAAAGGCCGCCGCCCGGGAGGCCGAGGCGGAGGAGAAACGGCTGCTTCTTGAAAAGCGGGCGGCAGAGCTTGCCGCTCGGCGCAAGGCCGAGGAGGATGCCGCCCGGGAGGCGGAAGAAGCGAAGGCCAGAGAGCGCCATCGGGATCCCGGCATCGAGTTTGATTTCATGGCCGACAGCGAAGCTGCGGCTCAGCCGGCCTCGGACAGGACCGTGGCGGCCAAAGCTTCCAAGGAAAAGGAGCCCGTCTCCGAGCCCTTTGTGAAAATCTTTTCGGAAGAAGAAGAAACGCCGGCTCCGCCGGCCGAACCCGAGGAGATCTTTGATTTCGAGCACATCCCGGAGGAAGAGGACAAGCCGGACGAGGAGTGGAACAACACCGATTTCGGTTTCGGCAACGAAGAGGAGCCCGATCTTTCCCGGTTTTTCCCCGACCCGGTGGTCGCCCCGGCGGCGCAGGAAGAAAAGGCGCCGGCTGCCGAGGAGGAGCTTCCTTTTGATGATCCGGACGAGCTTTCCCCCGATCTTTCTGCCGATCCGGCCGCTGCCGGAGTAGCACCCGAAAAGCCGAAATATGTCTTTCCTCCCACCAGTCTTCTCACCCGTGACGATTCCCCCAAGACCGGGGAAGACCGGGAGGAGCTGATGCGGAACGCCCGCAAGCTGGTGGAGGTTCTGAAGAGCTTCCGGGTGGAGACCGATATTGTCAACATCTCTCAGGGACCCACCATCACCCGCTATGAGCTGGCGCCCAAGATCGGCGTGCGGGTGCGTGCCATCGCCAATCTGGTGGATGACATCGCTCTGAATCTGGAGACCTCGGGGGT
>CAZGQH010000118.1:0-5580 GCA_964527575.1 uncultured Lachnospiraceae bacterium | reverse complement strand
TTCAGGATGGCTTTGCGGGCATTTTCCGCTGTGACGACCGGGCGGTAACCATGAATCTCTATGTCGGGTTTTCAAAGGACGGCATTACCTGGAAGATCAGCGACCAGCCCCTTGTCTTTGCAGGCGATCCCGCCGTAACGAAGGTCGAGTACCGCTATGATCCCCGGGTGACAAAGATCGGGAAGCGTTATTACATCACCTGGTGCAACGGCTATCACGGCCCCACCATCGGCATCGGCTACACCGAGGATTTCGAGCATTTTGTGCAGCTGGAAAACGCGTTTCTTCCTTATAACCGCAACGGCGTTCTCTTTCCCCGGAAGATCGGCGGCACCTACCGTCTCCTCTCCCGTCCCAGCGACAACGGGCACACACCCTTCGGCGATATCTTTGTCAGCGAAAGCCCCGACCTGGTTTTCTGGGGCAGGCACCGGCATCTCTTCGGTCCGGCGCCTTTTGAGAAGAGCGGCTGGCAGTGCACCAAGGTAGGACCGGGACCGGTTCCGATTGAGACCGACGAGGGCTGGCTTCTCATCTACCACGGGGTGATCAACACCTGCAACGGCTTTGTCTACCGCATGGGTGCGGCGCTGCTCGATACCGAGGATCCCTCGATTGTGAAAGGGCGCACGCGCTATTATATCTTCGGCCCGGAAGCACCCTACGAGCAGTGCGGGGATGTGCCCAACGTGACCTTCCCCTGCGCCGCCCTGACCGACGCCGCCAGCGGGCGGATCGCCCTCTACTATGGCTGTGCCGATACCGTCACCGGCCTTGCCTTTACGACCGTGGATATTTTGCTGGACTTTATAAAAAAACACGGTCTTTGATCCGATTATACAAAAACCCGCCGGTTTTGTCAACCGGCGGGTAGTTTTTTTCCCGGCATTCTTCGGCCATGGAGCTTGATGTCAGAGAATCCTTCTTCTCCGCGGAGAAAAATTTTATCTCACGTGAGTTTTTTTCTTCACACTCTTGCTTTTCCCCTTCCGGTGTGCTACAATATGAGAGTCGGTATCAATTTCAGCCCCGCCGGGGCCGATCAACAACGGGAACGAAAATGGCTTTGATTGTATGCGATAATATCGCACTGGCATATGACAAAACACTGGTGCTGTCGGACCTTTCCTTCCGGGTGGAGCGGGGAAACTGCCTATGCGTGGTGGGAGAAAACGGTTCGGGAAAAAGCACTCTGATGAAGGCGCTTCTCGGTCTCATGCCGGTTGTCCGGGGGAAGATCGAATTGGGAGAAGGTCTTTTGCGGAAAGAGATTGCCTATCTGCCGCAACAGAATGCGCTGCAGCAGGATTTTCCGGCCAGCGTCCGGGAGATCGTTCTTTCCGGCCGCCTTGCCCGAAAAGGCTTTTTCTCCTTTTATAACCGGGAAGACAAACAAATTGCCGGCTCCTATATGGAAAAGCTGGGCATAGACTCCTTGGCCGATTTCTCTTTCCGTGCGCTTTCGGGCGGTCAGCAGCAGCGGGTCCTTCTGGCGCGGGCACTGGCAGCGGAACCGGAACTGCTTCTGATCGACGAACCTACCGCCGGCCTTGACCCGGTGATGACGGCGGATTTTTACGATCTGATCGGTAAGTATGCGGTCATGGGAAAGACCGTGGTAATGGTGACACACGACCGGGAGGCGGTTTTGCGATATGCCACCCATGTTCTTCACCTGCACCATCAGCCTCTCTTTTTCGGATCCAAAACGGCATATCAGAACAGCGCCGTAGGCAGAAAATATCTGGAGGATCGACATGCTTGATTATCTGAAAGTTCTTTTTTCCGGCAGCATCATCTGGTATGCGCTGATTGTCGGTCTTTTCCTTTCGGTATGCGCCGCTCTGTTGGGAGTGACGCTGGTTCTGAAAAAATATTCTATGATCGGAGACGGGCTTTCCCATGTTTCCTTTGCCGCCATGGCGGTTGCCGTAGCGACAGGGAAGTCCCCCCTCATCTTTTCGCTTCCTCTGGTGATCATCACCGCCTTCCTGCTTCTCCGCATCAGCGAAAGGAGCAGGATAACGGGAGACGCAGCGGTAGCTGTGGTTTCCACGGCGGCCTTGGCCGTAGGCGCCATCGCATCCCGGAATACCAATGTAGACATTGAAAGCTATCTGTTCGGCAGCATTGTGGCCGTCACCAAAGAAGATGTTTTTTTGACCGTAGGGGTCGCTGTTGTAACATTTGTGATATATATCCTTTTTTATAACCGTATCTTCGCCGTTACCTTTGATGAAACCTATCTCGCTGCCAGCGGAAGCCGTCCCGCGCTCTATCAGGCCTTGATCGCGATTCTGACTGCCGTTACCGTCGTGGTGGGCATGCGTCTTGTCGGCGCGCTTCTGATTTCGGCCCTGATTCTTTTTCCTGCACTTTCCGCCATGCGGCTTTTCGGCAGCTTCCGGCGTGTCGTGATTGTCTCGGCCGCTCTTTCGGTAATCTCCTTTGTAAGTGCGCTTTTGATCAGTATCTTCTTCGACATTTCGACCAGCGCCTGTGTGGTTCTGATTGACCTTCTTCTCTTCGGCGCTTCCACCCTGGTTGCCTCCACCCGCCGGAGGGCTTTGTAAAGTAAATCCAAAATTTTTGTAAGAATTCCTTAAAAAAATAAATCATTTTCCGATATAATGTTGTTTTTGTCGATTGCATAATCGACCACAATGTGGTATGATGAAGAGGAACGCGTTGTCCCATAGGGACAAGCTTTTTCCTGCAAAAAAACGATGGGCTTCAAGGAGATTACCATGGTAGCAACCATTTTGGGTCTGTTCGGCGGACTTGCGATCTTCCTTTACGGAATGTCCGAGATGAATAGCGCGATTCAAAGGGCTTCCGGCAACCGGCTGGAACATGCACTATCCAATATGAGCGAAAAGCGGTTCAAGGGCATTCTTCTCGGTTTTGTAATTACCACTATCGTTCAGTCCTCCTCCGCCAGCACGGTTATGGTGGTGGGTCTTGTCAACTCCAGCATGCTGACGCTGGCACAGGCCACCAACGTGATTATCGGCGCTAATATCGGATCAACCGTAACGGCCTGGATTCTCTCGGTAGCAGGAATCAGCAGCGATAATATCTTCCTTGCGCTCTTCAAACCGGATTCTCTCGGCTATATCTTCTGCATCATCGGTATCGTAATGCTGATGTTTACGAAAAGCCGAAAGAAAAAACAGACCGGTATTCTTCTTGTCTCCCTGGGTCTTATTTTTGTGGGGCTGACGCTGATGAGCCAGGCCATGGAGCCCTTTGCGGAAAACGAAAGCTTCCGGAACATCCTTACCTACTTCAACGATCCCTTCCTTGGATTTTTGGCCGGTCTTCTCATCTGCTGTGTGATTCAATCCTCCGCAGCCTCGGTAGGCATTCTTCAGACGCTGGTCATCTCTTCACCGGGGATCATTTCCATGGGCGCCGCGCTTCCGCTGATCCTCGGTATGCATGTGGGAACCTGTATCACCGCCATGCTTTCCAGCATCGGCGCCGGAGCCAATGCCCGCCGTGCCGCCCTGATTCATCTCTATTTCAACATCATAAGCTCGTTCGCGCTTCTTCTGATCTTCGTGGGCGTAACGCATTTCTTCTTCCCGGAATTTCTCTCCCGTACGGTCAATTCTCCCCTTGAGATCGCAATCGTACATACCGCAACCAGCCTGCTCGGCGCCTTTATTATGATCCCCTTCTCGAAGCAGCTCACCAAGCTGGCGGTACTGTCGGTTCGGGAAAAGCAGGACGACAATCTGAAGGATCTGCCCGACGAACGGTTTTTAACCTCCACTGTGGTGGCCCTGGGACAGAGCCGCAAGGCCCTGCACAAAATGGCCGCGCTGGCGCGCGACAACATTCTGGACGCCATGCGGCAGGTAAGGAATTATTCCTCCGCTACGGCACTGGAGATCGAGAAGCGAGAGGAACTGATCGACACCTATGAGGACAAGGTTGGCAGTTATCTTGTAAAGATCTGCGAGTCCAATCTAGGCGCGCAGGAGAGCCGGGAGGCAGCCAAATTCCTCCATATCATCGGAGATCTTGAGCGCATTTCCGACCATGCCGTCAACATTCAGAATTCAGCGGAGGAGATCAACGAAAAAAAGGTGGCATTCTCGGAGCAGGCCATCGTCGAGCTCGATACCGTAATCTCCGCGCTGAAGGAAATGGTGGAAATCACGATCACCTCCTTTATCACCGATGACACCAGTATGGCGCTGCAGGCCGAACCGTTGGAAGAGGTGGTCGACCAACTGAAAGAAATCATTCTGAACAATCATGTCAACCGCATTCAGGCGGGCGAGTGTTCGATTAAAAACGGTTTCGTCCTGAACGATCTGATCACGAACTTTGAGAGGGTATCCGACCACTGCTCCAATGTAGCAGCCTGCATGCTGCGTGCGGAACAGGATTTCGAATTCCACGAATATTTAAGTCAGGTCAAGGAAAACAGCAACCAGGATTATGCCGACACCCTCCACCTCTACGAGGAAAAATATCTGAAAAATCTCTAAAAAATCCAACAGAAATCCGCCGGGCACGAACATGCCCGGCGGATTCTTATTAAATTTCAAAAAGAGGCTATTACCGATGAGGATACTTGCTGGCAAGTCCCCCTTGCGAGGTCTCGCGGTATTTGCTGTTTATATCCCTGCCGGTCTCATACATCGTGGCAACCACGGTATCAAAAGAGACCTTGCGGGAATTGGTGAGAAAATTGGCAAGAGACAGAGCGTTGATGGCGCGCATAGCTGCCACGGCATTGCGTTCGATGCAGGGAATCTGCACCAGTCCGTCGATCGGATCGCAGGTAAGGCCCAAGTGATGCTCCATGGCCACCTCTGCCGCGTATTCGATCTGATCGAGACCCATCTCAAAGAGCTCAGCCAAAGCTGCCGCTGCCATGGAACAGGCCGAGCCGATCTCCGCCTGACAGCCACACTCGGCACCGCTGATCGAAGCATTGGTCTTGATCAGATTGCCGATCAATCCTCCGGTTGCCAAGGCACGTAATATCTCCTCATCGGAAAAGCCGCGCGTATCCTGCATATATCGGAGTACCGCGGGAAGAACGCCGCAGGCGCCGCAGGTGGGGGCAGTCACGATCACACCGCCCGAAGCATTCTGCTCGCCGCAGGCGAAGGCATAGGAACAGACAATGCGGTTTTCCTTGGTCTGAGCCGACTCGTCGATATGGCGCTGGCTGTAGAGATAGTTGGCCTTGCGCTGGGTTTCCAGCCCGCCTGCCAGAATGCCAGTCACCGTAAGGCCATAGTCAATGGTAGCCTTCATCTGCTTCCAGATGTCCGAAAGATAGTCCCATATCCCCACACCCTCGTATTTTTCCACGAATTCGGGCAGGCGGATCTTCTGCCGGAGACAGTGCTCCGATATCTCACTGTAACTTCTGAGGGGATAGACATCGCCGGCTATGTAGGGCTTTTCGCCGTCAAACTCGATGGTGCCGCCCCCGACGCTGTATACATACTGCCGGCAGAGAAGCTCCTCATTCCGGTAAATTTCAAAGAGCAGGGTGTTGGGATGCTTATCGGCGAGATACTCATTTTGAAAAACAACCTCGGTCTTGACGGG
>CAZGQH010000117.1:0-5590 GCA_964527575.1 uncultured Lachnospiraceae bacterium | reverse complement strand
GCCACAACCGGGAACCCCCAGCACTCGCTTTGCTCGTCCCGGGGAACCCCGCCACCCCTCGCGCCTTCAGCGCGGGGCTGCTCTCGGACACTGCTTCACGCCGTCTGCTCACATGAATAAAAGCCGACGTCCTTTCGGACGCCGGCTTTTATTGGTCTGAGTGACTGGACTTGAACCAGCGGCCTCTACCACCCCAAGGTAGCGCGCTACCAACTGCGCCACACCCAGATTTTTGCAGAAAAGGGAGTTCAAAAGCACTCCTCAATTCAGCCTATGTATTGTATCACAGGAACGATGCTTTGTCAAGATCTATCTTGAAAAAACTCAAATTTTTTTTGCGAAAAAACGAGTATTTATTAGGACAATAATTTCAAAAACCGCTTATCGTTCATTTGCTCATTCGTAACATACTTTCCGTCAAAAAACAAGGCATAGGTGGTAATCGGAGTCGGGGCATTCTGCACATCGTCTTTCCTCTGCACAAATGGATTGCCTTGAACAAAACCGCCTGTTCTCTTGCCATCTTTTCTATCATCGGAACATATTTCACATAAAACGGACACTGGCTGGTGCAGTACAGAACACCCCCTCTCGCTGACACGGGGATATTTTGCACATTCCTTAAATTTTGAAGTTTCAGCATCCTCGGCAAAAGAAAGATACCAAAGCCAAATCCCGTTCTCTGCTTCATCACATACCTCAAAGCCCATTTCCAATACTGGAAACCATCGGGAAAAGAAAACAGCAGCCGAAGCTGCTGTTTGGAGATCAACTTTTTCAAAGTGGGCGGGGTTTATTTATGAGCCCGGCCAATGTGTTCTAAAGACTTCGAGTCGGCCAAAAAGGGCTTTTTCTTCGCGTATGACAGAATACAAAGCCCCCTCTTCCCTTTTCTTTGCTGTCCCGGATCATTTCACCGAGCAACTCCCCGGCATACCCGTTTTCCTTGAAGGAACCGGCCCCACAAACAGCCAATATCCATATAACCGTCTGCAAGCAGCGGATTCCTCGCATTCTCGGCAGGAATATATTCGATAAAGCATTTTCCGCGTTCGGTGCTTTTAAAAAACACCAGACCTTCGTCAAATCGCTTCGCCAGCCACGCCTTTTTGGAGGAAACCTGAACATCCCTGTTATCGGAAATCGCGCAACAAATATGCTCCCTGTCAAGATTTTCTTTTGTCACCCGGATATATTCCCTGCCAAAAACCTCCCAAAAGCGCAGCCCTACTGCGAAAGCCGCCAATTACCCCAACAACGAAGGAAAGCGCTTTCTGATAAAATAGCCCATCACCGAAGCGGCTGCGATTTTAATCCCATCGGGAAGGAGAAACGGAATAACGGCCGTGGCCATCGCCTGACCCAGTGTGGCAGGATACGAAATGGCAAACCAGATGGCTCCGAAGAGATAAACGATCGCCAGTCCGAGAACCATTCCCACGGGAAAGGCCCATTTCTTCCCGCCAAACCGCTTGACAAAAAAGGAGACCAAAGCCGCAGCCGGCAGATAGGAGACGAGAAAACCGCCCGTCACACCGACAAGCTTATGAAGCCCTCCTTCAAAGCCCGAAAAGACCGGAAGTCCCACCGCGCCCAGCGCAAGATAGACCGCCACGGCGGTGACACTGACCGACACCGGTGAAATCGATGCCACTAAAAAGAGCGCAAAGGTAGCCAGTGTGATCGGAATCGGCCCTGCCGGGATGGTCATGGGGGACAGAATTGCTAAAAAGGCCGCCAACATAGCCGTCAGCGTCATAAAGCGAAGATTGCGTTTTGCTTTTGTCATGAGGAAACCTCCCTTGGCATCTTGTGTCGATTATAGCACAAAAAGGAAGGCAAGACAAGAGGCAAACTGACAAAAAACCGATCGTCTCCCGCCGTTTGAAGCTGTGTTTTTCGGACATACTATCGGTACCTATCGCCAAGGAGACACTCCCCTATGAGACAGAACCAGCAAGCCTTCCCAAGCCATGACCCGCTCCTCCGTTTCTCTCTGGCCGCCTTTAGTTTTTCCGGCGGCTTTTTTCTCTATCTTCTGATTGAGAAGCTATTCAAGCTTTTTTCCCATTCGGCTACCCATTGGTCGATGGGACTCTGCGCCGGACTAACCTTTCTCTTTCTTCTCATCCTCGATCGAAAGCCCCTTCCCCTTTGGAGCAAAGCGCTTCTCGGCGGTCTCTTTGTCACCCTGCTTGAGCTTCCCGCCGGCCTTTTGCTCAACCGGTATTATCGCATGGGTGTGTGGGACTACAGTACGCAGCCCCTGAATTATCATGGACAGATCTGCCTCTCCTTCAGCCTTCTCTGGTGCGCTGCCTCCCTCGCTATTCTATGGGTCAACCGGACGCTTACCAGGAGGATTTGCTTTTTCTGGCATATGGCGGGAGAAAAAAAAACTGCGCCGGACATGCAAGAAAAAAGCACCAACCGACAGGGCAAAAAAGACGAAAGTGATTGACAAAAGCAACCATTTGCGCTATAATTGCCTTGGTCCTTCTCTCCCTTTTAACTTTGACAGAAAGGCAATCCGAATCATGATCGACAAAATCCGGCGTTTCTGCGGAAGCCTGCCGTGTTCTTTGATATTCTTCCTCGGCGCGTGCCTTGTTGTCCTTTTCAAAGGCGAGGTAGCAGGAGCACTGATTTTCATCCTGGCGATTTCATTTCTTTTGTTTGTCTGCGATGATATTACCGTAACTACTCTGCCCTTTCTCCTCACCTGTCTTTTTGTCACCAAATGCTACGATTCCTTTGATACCTTTATCCGGTTTGCTCCGCTCGGCGTCATTCCGTTATGCGCCCTTCTCTTTCATTTCATTTTTTACCGCCCGAAGAAACAGAAGCTTCGCGTCGGTCTCTCTTTTTATGGGATTGTTGCCGTGGCGATTTCGGTAACGCTGGGGGGCGCCTTTGTCATTTCTTCCAAGGATTATTTCTCCGGAACCTCCCTCTTCTATGTGCTGGGACTGGGTGTGGGAATGCTGGCCGCCTATCTTCTGATGAAACGTGCTTTTCAGGAACGCGCCGATTACGACATCCGTGAACGGATGCTGGCCCTCTTTTACATAGCGGGTCTCTTCGGCTGCTTCATGATTTTTTCCCACTACATCACCGAATTCAGCACCATCCTTTCGGAAAAACAGATCAATGTGCAGTGGTCAAACAATCTCTCCACCATGCTGATGTTTTTCCTGCCCGCGCCCTTCTACTTTTCCTTGACCCGGAACCGTGCCAATATTCTGGTCGGACTGCTCTTCTATATTGCCATCGTCATGACCGGCTCCCGGGGTGGACTCGTCATGGGCGGGGCGGAGCTTGTCCTCTGTTTTGTCTTTGTGGCGATCTATGAGCGTTCTCTGCGCATCCCCTCGTTAGTGGTTCTTGTCTCCTGCGCCATCCTTTTGGTGTTGAGCTGGGATAAGCTTGCCCCTTTTATCGGCATCGGCACCTCTCCCGACTCGCTCATTTCCTCCGGCGAGGTTCGCTTCAAGCTGATATTCCGTGCCTTAGACGACTTCAAGGCTAACCCGATCTTCGGACGGGGGCTGGGTTATACCGGAAACAGCGACTACTATGCCCCGGTCAAGGGAGCGGCCAACTGGTATCACATGTTCCTCTTTCAGGTAATCGGCAGCCTCGGCCTTGTGGGTGTTGCCGCCTATCTCTTCCAGATTGTCGGACGTCTTGTCCTGATCTTCAAAAAAACCAACCTCACCAAGCAGGCCCTCGGCCTCTGCTATGCCGGCATGCTTCTGATGTCGCAGGTCAACCCCGGCGAATTCTGCCCGGTTCCCTACGAACTGCTCACCGTCCTTCTCTTCATCCTCTTGGAGCTTCCGCCGCGAAGGGAAGAAAATCAGAATGCCTTTCTCCCCTCCGGCCTTCCGAAGCCGAAGGGACGTGCCCGCCGCCTATCCCGGAATCACCCCTATTGGTGAATCAAAGAAACCCGTCTGCTCGTTTGAGCAGACGGGTTTTCGATTACCGTTTTTATAGATGCAAGCGGACGACCTCGCCGGTCTTTCTCGATTTTTCGGCAGCAAAGATCACAAGATGCCCATAGAGGGAATCGGAGAGCTCCGAAAAGGAGAGCGAGGGTTCTCCGCCTCGGAGATAATCGCAGAAATCGAGCACCAACGCCTCATCCCCGCCGCCATGCTTTTCAAGAGCAGGAATTTTCTCCTCCACCACCTTCTCCACATAGATCTTTTTTTCATCGTTGCGGCGAACCACAAAGCGGTTTTCTTCAAAGACCCCGGTAATCGAGCCTTCGGTTCCCACAATCTGAATCCGCCGCTCGTCCCGCGGTGCGCCCCCGGTCAGGGTGAAGACACCGACGGCACCGTCGGCAAAACCGATCGTCACACTCTGATGATCCACCCCCTTATGACCGCATTTCCATACACAGCGGCCATAGGGATTGTCCCCCCGCAGGGAGGCCTCTTTCTCTTCATAAGTCATGCCGGCACGGGGCCAGACATAGAATTCGTGGTGATTCTGGAGATCCAAATAATGTTTCTTCGCCGAATAGGGGCAAATCGGCTCCCGGGGACAGTCGGAAAGACAGCGGCTGCCGGCGTCGGCCGGTGCCTTCTCGGGCGAGAACACATAATCTCCCCCAAAAGAATAGACGCTCTCCGGCGTTCCTCCCGTCAGCCAAAGCATCAAGTCGATGTCATGACAGCTCTTGGCCAAAAGCAGCGGCGTACCGGTGGTTTCGTCGTTCCACATACCGCGCACATAGGAGACAACCATATGGTGATAGGAGATATCCTCCGCCATGTTAATGGTAATGATCTTACCGATGGCTCCCGATGCCAATGCCCGCCGTATTCCGAGATAGAAAGAGGAATAGCGCAGCACATGACAGATAAAAACCCGGTTGCGGTTCCGGCTTGCCGCCACATAGAGGGAGGCAAGCTCATCGGGGTTTGTAGCAAAGGGCTTTTCCAGAAGCATATCGTAGCCGAGGGCAAGAAGGGGAAGCGAGGTGGGCACATGCTGTGCGTCCATCGTTCCGTTAATCACCGCATCGGCCAGACGGCCGGCTGCGGCAAGGGCATGTACATCGGGAAAAAGGCAGTCGGCGGGGATCTGATAGCGTTTTGCCGCAAAATTTCTCCGTTCGGGAGAGGGATCGGCCACTGCCATGATCTTCAGCCGATCCGGATACTGAAGCGACACGTCCCCATAAATTGTAGCGCGATGACCCGCCCCTAAAATGGCAGCTGTAACCGGTCTTTGTTCCATCATATCTTCCCTCTCAAAAGCAAATCCTTTCATATTATATCAAAAATCCCGTCCCTGTCAAGTTTTTTCTCAGATTTTGTCGGAACAGTCCCTTTGAATCCATAGAACGGGGATTTTCTTTTCGAGATTATCGTCGAAAGAAGGGCCTCGTTCACGCAGTGTTCATATATGCGGTGTATAATCGAACCAAACAACAAACAAGAAAGGCGACCCATGTCAGAAAGAGAGCAGCAAGTAAATTGTCCGACCGCCTGTCCCACGGCGGGCAAAAAGACCTCCATCGGCGGACAGGCACTGATGGAGGGGATCATGATGCGCGGACCCGAAAAGACCGCTA
>CAZGQH010000116.1:0-5599 GCA_964527575.1 uncultured Lachnospiraceae bacterium | reverse complement strand
GGGGGTATCGAGGGTGAAGCCGTACTTTTTTCCCACCGCGGCGAAGAGCGGGCCGTTCCAGGTGCCGTCGTCCAGTGACTTGAAGCCGTTGACCTGAATGGCCCCCTGCCGCAGGGAGAGGGCGGGATTGGGGATGATCTTGTCGGGGGAAATCTTCGGCATCTCGCCAAGACCCGAGCAGGAGGGGCAGGCACCGAAGGGATTGTTGAAGGAAAAATCCCGGGGGGAGAATTCGCTGAAGGAGATGTTGTGTTCTTCGCAGGCAAAATGCTGGGAAAAGTAGAGTTCTTCCTCTTTTTCGCCCACCGTCAGGATGAGCAGGTTGCCGTCCGCCAGCTTGAGGGCGGTCTCTACCGAGTCGGCCAGCCGGGAACGGATGTCCTCCCGCATGGAGAGACGGTCGACGATGATGTCGATGTTGTGCTTCAGGTTCTTGTCGAGCTCGATATTCTCGGACAGATCGTAGAGGCTGCCGTCCACCCGGGCGCGGACAAAGCCGCTGCGCTTGGCGTCCTCAAACTGCTTCTGGAAGCTGCCCTTTTTTCCGCGCACCAGCGGGGCGGCCACCATAAAGCGGGTACCGGCCGGCAGGGCGAGGATTTTTTCGAGAATGCTCTCCACCGTCTGGCGGCGGATCTCCTTGCCGCAGACCGGGCAGTGAGGAATGCCCGCCCGGGCGTAGAGCAGCCGGAGATAGTCGTAGATCTCGGTGACGGTTCCCACCGTGGAGCGGGGATTGCGGGAGGTGGTCTTCTGGTCGATGGAGATAGCGGGAGAAAGTCCCTCGATGAAGTCGAGGTCAGGCTTGTCCATCTGTCCCAAAAACATCCGGGCGTAGGAGGAGAGGGACTCCACAAAGCGCCGGTGTCCCTCGGCGTAGATGGTATCAAAGGCAAGAGAAGACTTGCCCGAGCCCGAAAGACCGGTGAGGACGACGAATTTATCCCGGGGAATGTCGAGGTCTATGTTTTTCAGGTTGTTTTCCCGGGCTCCCCGTATTTTGATGAATTGATTTGCCATAGAAAATATTCCTTACTGATAAATTGAATGGTTATGCGGTCAATCGGCGGCGCTTTCTTTTCGCTCCAGGGCGCGGATCTGATCCCGGAGGAAGGCTGCCCGTTCGAAGTCGAGCTTCTCGGCGGCGTCCCGCATCTCCTTTTCGAGTTGGGCAATGCTTTGTTTCGGCAGCGGGGCGGCCTCTTTTCCAGTCTTTTTGCCCCGCTTGCCCTTGTCCTCCGAGGTGCCGAAGTCGATCAGATCCTTGACCGCCTTCTTGATGGTCTTCGGTGTGATGCCGTGTTCGGTGTTGTAGGCGGTCTGAATTTTCCGCCGCCGCTCGGTCTCGCGGATGGCCGCCTCCATGGAGGGGGTCATGTTGTCGGCGTACATAATGACATGCCCTTCGGCGTTGCGGGCCGCCCGGCCGATGGTCTGAATCAGGGCGCGTTCGCCCCGCAGGAAGCCCTCTTTGTCGGCGTCCAGAATGGCCACCAGCGACACCTCGGGAATGTCGATGCCCTCCCGCAGGAGGTTGATGCCCACCAGCACATCGAAGACCCCCAGCCGCAGGTCGCGGATGATCTCGCTGCGCTCCACGGTGTCCACCTTGTGGTGAATGTATTTCACCTTGATCAGGTTCATCTCAAGATATTCGGTCAGATCCTCGGCCATCTTGGTGGTGAGGGTGGTGACCAGCACCCGCTCGTTTTTCTCGGCCCGCAGGCGGATCTCACCCATCAGATCGTCGATCTGCCCCTCAGTCTTTCGCACCTCGACTGCCGGATCCACAAGGCCGGTGGGGCGGATGAGCTGCTCCACCACCTGAGAGGCGCGCTCCTTTTCGTACTCGGCGGGGGTGGCCGACACATAGATAATCTGGTTGAGCTTGTTTTCGAACTCGTCAAAAAAGAGGGGGCGGTTGTCATAGGCCGAGGGCAGACGGAAGCCGTAGTCCACCAGCGATTTTTTCCGGGAACGGTCGCCGCCGCTCATGCCCCGCACCTGGGGCAGGGTCACATGGGACTCGTCCACAAAGAGCAGAAAGTCCTTGGGAAAGTAGTCGAGCAGGGTATAGGGGGTAGAACCCGGCTCCCGCCCCGACATGACCCGGGAGTAGTTCTCCACCCCCGAGCAGAAGCCGATCTCCCGCAGCATCTCCAGATCGTAGCGGGTGCGCTCTTCAATGCGCTGGGCTTCAATATATTTGTTGGCGGCCTTGAATTCGGCTACCCGCTCCTCCATCTCCCGCTCGATCTCAAGCAGCGCTGCTTCCCGCCGCTCCTCGGTGGTGGCGTAGTGGGAGGCGGGAAAGACCGAGGTGTAGTTGAGGGTTCGGATCAGTTCACCGGTGACCACATCGATTTCGGAGATCCGGTCGATCTCGTCGCCGAAAAACTCCACCCGGATGGCTTTGGTGGCGGAGGAGGCGGGGAGGATCTCCACCACATCCCCCCGGACCCGGAACTTGTCTCGCTTGAAGTCGATGTCGCTTCGGTCGAAGTTCATGGCGATCAGCCGGGCGATCAGCGCATCCCGGCTCATCTCCATGCCCACCCGGATGGGCAGCACCATGTTCAGATATTCGGTGGGGTCGCCCAGCGAGTAGATGCAGGAGACCGAGGAGACGATAATCACATCCCGCCGCTCAAAGAGGGAGGAGGTGGCGCTGTGACGCAGCCGGTCGATCTCGTCGTTGATGGCCGAATCCTTTTCGATATAGATATCTTTGCCGGGAATATAGGCTTCCGGTTGGTAATAGTCGTAGTAGCTGACGAAGTATTCTACCGCGTTTTCGGGGAAAAACTCCCGGAATTCCGAGCAGAGCTGCGCCGCCAGCGTCTTATTGTGAGCCAGCACCAGTGTGGGGCGATTGACCTTGGCGATGACATTGGCCATGGTGAAGGTCTTGCCCGAGCCGGTGACGCCGAGAAGCACCTGCTCCCGCAGGCCGGCCTCCACCCCTTCGGCCAGCAGCTCAATGGCGCGGGGCTGATCCCCGGTGGGCTTATATTCACTTTTCAGAATAAACTTGTCCATGCTGGCTCTTCCTTTTGCTTCTGCATTTTATCTTTATTATTCTACCACAAGGCTTTTGAAATGTAAAGAGAAAAAACGAATATTTGTTCGGATTTTCGACGGGCTTTTTTGTTCTTTGCGGCGATAAAACGATCGGATAAAAGCCTGACCGTGATTTCGTGCTGAACTATTGCAAAAAAGGAAATCGCTTGTCTCATAATAGATCGTCCTGTCCTGTTCCGAACCGTCTTTCGCTGCGGCCTGCGAAGCCTTTTTCTGTTTTTAAAAAAGCCACCCGTTAGGGTGTATTTCATAGGGATAAAAGCAGGAACGATATAAAACAGTTCTTGTTCTTGCTTTTTCTGCTTTTCTTTGGTATAATACAACGATGAGAAACGGTATGTTAACGGAGAGAAATACACAATGGATAAGACACAAATTTTCCAATTTATATCTGAGCAAAAAACGGCGTTTATCGCCTCTGTTAACGAGCAAGGGTATCCCGTAATAAGAGCAATGCTTGCCCCTCGTAACATTGACGGAAATGAAATCTATTTCTCTACAAACACTTCCTCAAATAAGATAAAACAATATTTAGCGAATGAGAAGGCCTGTATCTATTTTTATAAGCGTGGAAAATTCAAGTATCAAGGTGTTGCGATAATAGGCGAGATGCAAGTTTGTACTGACCAGGCGACAAAAGATAAGATTTGGCGTTTTGGAGATAAACTTTTCTATAAACAAGGCGCAACCGACCCCGATTATTGCGTACTGAAATTTAAGGGTCTGACAGCCGAATATTATTGCGACTTTAAGATTGAAACCATAGCGTTATAAATTAATATTTACCGTTCTAACCGTTAAAACAATAGCCCACTATACTTCGCTTGCGAAGATAGCGGGCTATTGTTTGTCCCAAAAAATCCCTATGACAGTCCTTTTTTGTGGGAGCTTTGGGTGTAAAGATGGCTTTTTACGAAGGGGTTATGCCGCCGTATTCGAAGTAGGAGTCGGGAATATTGCCGAAGGTCAGGGATTCGGCCAGCGTGATCTCGCAGGTCAGGTCGAGGGTATTTTTCTCATTCATGCAGTAAAGGGTCGTGTCGGCTGTTACCCGTACCGAAAGGGTGTGCAGGGTCTGGTTGATGCCGGCAGAGGAGATGCGGGAAATCACCTCCGCCCGAAAGGCGGTGTAGGTCATGGCGTTGATGCCGATGGAAAAGCCCCGGCCTCCGATGAATTTCGGCGCGATGAGGCTGCCTACCGGAACCTTGATCCGGAAGGCGGGATTTTTCAGCATGGCATCGTTCAGCTCCTGAAGCAGGGTAGTGCGGAGAATGGCAAGGCCGATGCTGTCCACGGCGATCGAGAGTATTTTTCCCTCGCTGTCGGTGGTGGGAGAGGCAAAGCTTTCGTAGTGATAGTCCCCCTCGGTGATGACCTTCTGCACAGTCTTCTGAATCAGGCTCTCCATCCGGCTTTTTACCACGGTGACGGCATTTTCGGCGGCGATGGGGGCGGCCTTGTTGTAGAGCGAGACGGTGGTAAAGACGGCAAGGGCGAGAATCAGAACCAGCACGATCACCCGGCGGGCGAGAATCACCTCCTGTCTTCGGGAAAGACGGTTTCTTTTGCGCCGGATGAAGCACCGGATTCTCGGAAAAGAAAAGCGCATCGCTTTATCTCCCTTCAATGGCATTTTTTCATGTGTATGCGGCGGGCACTTATTTTTTGCCTGTACACCGGGATTTCGGTCTCTTTTCCTAAGACAAAAGGGGGACAAAGCCTTGCAATGCGTCGACTCGTGTGCTATAATAAAAGCACGGCTTCGGGCCGTATTTTTCGGATTTTTTACGAAAAGGATTATTTACGATGAAACTTTCGGTTATCATCCCCATGTATAACGAAGAAACGATTGTAGCCGAGACGGTGAAGGCTCTGGACAAAGAGCTTTCGGCTGCCTTCGACCCGGGGGACTATGAGATGCTCTTTGTCAGCGACGGCAGTACCGACGGCTGCGGGGAGCGGGCGGAGACGATGCGGGAAGACTATCCCGCCCTTCGGGTGATCTCCTATTCGCCCAACCGGGGCAAGGGGTGCGCGGTGCGCACCGGGATGCTGGCCGCTGAGGGGGATTTTGTCCTCTTCACCGACTGCGATCTGGCCTACGGTACGGCGGTGATTCCCGCTTTTTACAAGGCCTTTTCCGAAGGGAATAAGGATATCTATATCGGCTCCCGCACGCTGGACAAGTCGGGGTATGAGGGCTATACCTTCAAGCGCCGGATCATGTCCAAGGCCTATATCAAGTATCTGAACATCGTGGCCGGGTTCGATCACAGCGACTCCCAGTGCGGCATCAAGGGCTTCTCCCGTGAGGCGGCCAAGGCTATCTTCTCGGAATGCGAATGCGACCGATGGGCTTTCGACCTGGAGGCGCTTTTAATCGGCAAGGACCGCGGCTTTACCGTGGGGGAGCTTCCGGTCAAGATCATCAACCATCGGGAATCGAAAATCAGTCCGCTGCACGACGCTCTTGAGATGACCAAAGAGGTGCGGCGGATCAAAAAGCGCCGGAAGG